>JADGHD010000507.1 GCA_019689615.1 Frankia sp.
TTGTGTATAAGAGCCTGCGGCCGGGCGGGCGGCCGCGGCGCCGGCGGCCAGCTCGGTGTGCCGGCCGGCGGCGGACTCGCCGACGAACAGCTCGGTGAGCTTTCCGGCGGCGAGCGCCGCCGCCACGGCAGGGAACCCCTCGACGAGGAACCGGCCCTCCGCCCGGCGGACGGCTGGCCGGTGCAGCCGGCGGGCGGCGGCGACGCGCGCCGCCCGCGGCCCTAGCGCCGGGGCGGGTCGCGCGGTCAGGCCGCCGACGCCTCGGCGCCAGCAGCCGCCGTCGCCGGCGGCACCGCGGCCCGGGCGACCGCGACGAGCGCGGCGAACGCGGCCGGGTCGGTCACGGCCATGTCGGCCAGGATCTTCCGGTCGACCTCGACGCCGGCCACCTTCAGCCCCTGCACGAACCGGTTGTAGGTCATGCCGTTGGCGCGGGCGGCGGCGTTGATGCGGGTGATCCACAGCTGCCGGAAGTCGCCCTTCCGGGCCCGGCGGTCCCGGTAGGCGTAGTTCATCGAGTGGAGCACCTGCTCCTTGGCCTTGCGGTACAGCCGGGACCGCTGGCCGCGGTAGCCGCTGGCCTGCTCCAGGACCGTGCGGCGCTTCTTCTGGGCGTTTACCGCCCGCTTCACGCGTGCCATCGGGGCACCTGTCTCCTAACTAGCGGTACGGCGGTACTCAGCGGGCGAGCAGGCGGGAGATCCGGCGGTTGTCGGCCGGCGCCAGCACCACCTCGGACGCGAGCCGGCGGGTACGGCGGCTCGGCTTGTGCTCGAAGAGGTGGGAGCGGTTGGCCCGGCGGTGCATGATCTTGCCGGAACCGGTGACGCGGAAACGCTTACCCGCTCCGCTGTGCGACTTCATCTTGGGCATTTGTGTGTCCTGAGGTGGGTTGATGGGGGGACGTCTGCCACGAGGGCGCACGCGCATGGCGGCGGGGGAGTCGCCGCCATGCGGAGTCTGGCGTCAGCTCGTCCGGCTGGCCGGCGGCCGCGGCACGTGGGTCAGACGCTGCCGGCCTGCTCCGGGGTGCGGCTCGGCCGGGAGCCCTTGTGCGGGGCCATGACCATCGTCATGTTCCGCCCGTCCTGCTTGGGCTGGGCCTCGACATACCCCAGATCGGCGACATCCGTCGACAGGCGCTGCAGCAGCCGGATACCGAGCTCCGGCCGCGACTGCTCCCGGCCACGGAACATGATCGTGATTTTGACCTTGTCGCCGGCCTTGAGGAAGCGCACGACATGACCCTTCTTGGTCTCGTAGTCGTGCGGGTCGATCTTCGGTCGGAGCTTCATCTCCTTGATGACCGTCTGGACCTGGTTCTTCCGAGCCTCCCGGCGCTTCTGGTCGGACTCGTACTTGAACTTCCCGTAGTCCATCAGCTTGCAGACCGGCGGCCGCGCGGTCGGCGCGACCTCAACCAGGTCGAGATCGGCCTCCTGGGCCAGGCGCATCGCCTCCTGAATGGAGACAATGCCGATCTGCTCGCCCTCCGCGCCCACGAGGCGAACCTCCGGCACGCGGATGCGGTCGTTGATGCGGGACTCTGTGCTGATCTGGTTTCCTCCGTGGCTCGACGCGCGGGACGACCTCACCGCAGCGGAGCGCACCAACCAACCCAGGCGTCGGGGCCTGGGCTCCCGGCCGAACAACCCGTCATGATGTGGACGGCTCGGCCGACCGGTGACCCGGCCACCTGTGAGCGGCTCGGGTGGAGGGCGAACCCCCGCTTGGCCCCGTCGACGCACAGTCGACGGGCGGTCGCTCTCCAGCCTAGCAGAGCCACCCTCGTCCGACGATCAGCTTTGCTACCAAGGCACGCCTGCCGGGTCCGGCCCGCCGGCCCGGGACCGGACGATCAGCGTCGGCGCCAGGGCCAGCGCCGCCTGGCCGAGCGGTCCGCCCGGGGTTCGCCCGCCTCCGCCGGGTCGACCAGGGAAACCGCGAGCGTGGCCGGGACCGGGCCGGCGACGTCGATCACGACGCTCTCGTGGCCGAGCCGGGCGGCCTCGGCGCACGCGTCCAGCGCGGGCACCGGGACCGGGCGGGCGGACCTGCGCCACGAGCTGAGCGCCGCCACGCTCGTGAACACCGGCAGCGCGCTCGCCCCGGAGGGCAGCCGCAGCGTCGCCAGCACGATCTCGGACTTCTTGTCGCCGCCGCTGGCGGCCCGTTCCAGGAGCCGGGACTCGACGCCGACGAACACCCGGGCGCCCGCCAGCGCGGCCCGGACCGCGGCGACATCGCCCGCCTCCAGCGCGGCCCGCAGCCGCGGGTCAGCCTCACCGCTGTCGCCCTGTCCGGGCGGCGTCAACAGGTCCACACCCACCGGCCCACCCTACGGGGGCGCCGGCCGGGGTCGGTGTCCGGACCGTCCCGATCCACCTGGCCGCCGCCGGTGGATCAAAGACGGCGCGGCGCCAGCCCGGCCCGTGGCCGGGCCCGGGGGTCATCCGCCGGGTTGGCCGGCCGGCGGCGCCAGGCCGACCGGTGCGCGGTCGACGATCGCGGCGAGCTGGTCGAACGCGTCCCGGGTCCGGGTGCGCAGCGCGGCCCAGCGCACGGGCTTGCTCGGGTCGGCCAGCGCCGGGTCGTACGGGATGGTGGTGACCGCGTGCACCGGCTCGGCCAGCCGGGGCGGCGGGACCGGGCGCACCCAGCCGGCCAGCGTGCGGCGGGCCGGGGTGGTCTCGACGAGCACGACAACCGCGCCGGCGGACAGGTCCGGCCGGATGCTGGCGAGCGTGGCAAGGGCGTCCGCCGCCGCCCCGCCGCCGGCGCTGCCGGCCCTGGCGACGATCAGCACGGTGTCCGCGCGGGCCAGCAGGGTCGCCGGCACGGGCTGGGTCCAGCCGGTCGGCGCGTCGATGAGCACCACCGGGAAGAACCGCTCGATGAGGTCGACGGTCTGTCCCGCCTCGGCCGGGGTCAGCCCCGGCCCGGTCAGCTCGCGCAGCCCGGGCAGCACCTCAAGCCGGTCCACCCGGCCGAGGAAGCGGCGCAGCCCGGCGAGGCTGTCGACCGGCGGGTCGGCGGCCACCAGCTCCCGGATCCCGACGCCACGGCCGGGCACGCCGGCCCGGTCGGCCAGCGGCCCGCCCTGGTCCGGGCAGGCGTCGATGGCGACGACCCGCCCGCCGCGCAGGGTGGCGAGCGCGAGCCCGAGCACGGCGGTCACCGTGGTCCGGCCGCTGCCGCCGCCGAACCCGCCCACCAGCACCCGGCGCCCGCCGAGCCGGCGCGCCGGTACCGGGGCCACGAACCCCCGCTCGGCCAGCTGCATGCTCTGCCACCAGGCGGCCCGCCACGGCGTCGGCTCCACCCCGGTCTCGGCCGGCCAGTCCTGCTCCCCCGGCGGCGGGACCAGCGGCAGCGGCGGGTACTGGCGCGCCGCCGGCGGCGAGGGCACCGCCGCGGGCTGGGCGGGCGCGAGCTGCGCCCGCGGCGCCGGTGCTGGCGGCGCCAGTGCGGGCGGCGGGGCCGGCGCGGACGCCAGTTGCGGCGGTTGGGCCGGCTCCGGCTCGGGCACCGGCGGCCAGACCAGCGGCTGCGCCGCGGCGCCGGCGCCAGGCGGTTCGTAGCTGAACCACGCCTGCGGGGCGGTCCCGGGCGCCGGGGCCGCCCGGACGGCGTCGACGTCCGGCGTCCAGCCACCGATGACCTCCACCTCCCCGGGCGGCGGGACCGGCGGCGGGACCGGCGGCGGCAGCAGCCCGGGCGGCGGCGCGGGCGCCACCGGCCGCGTCTCGACCACGGGCGCGACGGCCGCCACGTCCGCCGAGGGCGGCTCATCCGGCGCCAGCTCCCGCGGCGGTTCGGGCGGCGCCGGCTCGGGCGACGGCGGCTCGGCCCCGGCAGCACCCACGAACGGCGCGTCCGGCCCAGCCGTCGGACGGGTCGCATCCGGCGCGGGCGGCGCCCAGGGCGGCGGGGGTGCGGAGGCC
>JADGHD010000508.1 GCA_019689615.1 Frankia sp.
GGTGGGGGTGGCCGTCGTCGGCTCCGCCGTCGGGGTGCTGGTGGACTGGGTGTCGCTGGTGGGCTGGTCGGGGGTACCGGCGGCCCAGGCGGCTGGTGCGGCGAAGGCGAGCACCGCCGTGCCAAGAACTGCGGCCACTGAGGTCCGCATTCTGGACTTACGCATGAGTCCGTCTCCTTCACCAGGACGGTCGATGCGGCTTCCACCTCTGCGGGCGCCGCGTGCCGACGCGACGGCGTCCCGGGCGTGCGTGAACATCCGCCGCAGGTCAGGAACGGTACCAACGACGCATTACACGCACCTCGCCCGGGGTGGCAAATAGCGTGACTGTTGCGGCCGACAGCGGGCCGCGTACGGGTTTGTGCGTTGGAAGTGGCCGTCCGATGGCCTGTTGGCGAACGGTTTCAGGAATTCCTGGTCGCGTTCGCGGCCGGGCCGTGCGCTCAGGGCGACAGGCGCTCGATCACCCAGCCGGTCGCCACGTCATCGGCCGCCACGTCATCGGCCGCCGCGTCGGCGCCGGGCGGCGAATGGTCGCTGATCCTGTGGTAGCGCAGCCGGTCGTGCAGGCGGTCCGGGCGGCCCTGCCAGAACTCGACGGTCTCTGGGACGACCAGCAGCCCGCCCCAGAACGGCGGGACGGGGATGTCGGTGCCCGGCGGCCAGCGCCGCGCGAGCTCGGCGTCGCGGCGCTCCAGCTCGGCACGCGAGGACAGCACGGTGGACTGGTGGCTCGCCCACGCGCCCAGCTGGCTTCCGCGCGGCCGGCTGCGGAAGTACGCGGCCGAGCGCTGCGGGGACACCCGCTCCACCGAGCCGCACACGACCACCTGCCGCTCCAGCGAGTACCAGGGGAAGACCAGGCTGCCGTACGGGTTTTCGGCCACCTCCCGGCCCTTGCGCGAGGCGTAGTTGGTGAACAGCAGGAAACCCTCCGGGCCGTAGCCCTTCAGCAGCACCGTTCTGGCGCTCGGCCGGCCGCCCGCGTCGGCGGTGGCGAAGACCATCGCGTTCGGTTCGACCACGCCGGAGCCGGGGGCGGCGGCGTCGGCGAACCAGGTAGCGAACTGCTCGACCCAGGTGGGTGCGAGGTCGCTCTCGTCGAGGCGGCGGGTGCCGTAACGGCGCCGCAGCCCGCTGAGGTCCTGGCCCAACGGAGTGCCGCAGCTCGGGCACTGCCCGTCGGGCGCCTCCGTCTGGACGGGGACTTCGCCCTCCCGCTGCTCGGCACCGGACATGCTGCGATCCTCGCACTCGCCGGCCACGGGCCTTTGGATCGCCGGGCATCTGACACCCCAGCGCAGGCGGGGTGGCGATCGCGGCCGTCAGGAGCCGGCGGGCCAGAGCACACCGGCAGGCTTAAGGATCAGTGGCGGCCGCGGGCGCTAGGAGCTGGCCAGGCGGTCCAGGATCGGGGCGGCCTGGGCGAGCGCGACCACGTCCTCGGCCGGCAACGCGGCGAGCCGCTCGGCCAGCCACTCGTCCCGGCGCCGACGGTCGTCCGCCAGCAGGTCCCGGCCGGTCTTGGTGATCTCGGCGATGACCTGGCGACCGTCCGTCGGGTGCGCGGTCCGGGTCACCAGCCCGGCGTCGGCGAGATGAGCGATCACCCGGGTCATCGAGGGCGGCTGGACCCGCTCGTGCGCGGCGATCTCGCCGAGCGTCATCGGGCCGTGCCGCTCCAGCGTGGCGAGGGCGGCGATCTGGGTCGGCGACAGCGTGCTGGACCGTTCCTGGCGCATCCGGCGCGACAGCCGCATGACCGACAGGCGAAGCGCGGAGGCGAGCTCGGCCTCCGCCTCGGCCGCGGTGTCCATCACCCGACGGTACTTGGTCACGGCCGCCGCGGGGAGGGAGGAGTGCTGAGATTGCAGGGTTGCGGCGCCGCCGGCAGCCGGTCGCGGGCCGACCGCGACCCTCGGGCCGCCGGCCACGCCGGTCCGTGCTCCCGCCGGGCCCGCGTCCGTCGGGGGACGCCGCTGGGCGTGATCGATGTCTGGCCGTTCGTCGCCGCCGGTCCCGCCCGTCGGGGACGCCGGCCGGGGTGGCTGGACCGGTTGCGGCTGGGTACGCCGGTGGAGAACCGGTCCCTCCGGCGAGTGGGTGCGTCAGCGCGCTACGCGGCGGTATCAAAGCTGTGCGCCGAAATGGCGGCGACACGTGCGCGCGTGGTCGCGCCGGGTCGGGCGGCGATAACGGCCCAGCGTCAAGTGGCTGCACCGGGGAGCGCGGGTGGCGTAGCACACGTTGGATGTCCCATCGCGATCACGCGCATGTGCCGCCGCCAGCGGCGAGACTTGGATGCAACGAACTGCCAGCAATCCGGCGCGAGGCTCCGTCACCCGGACTCACTGCGCCGGCGTCGTGCCAGCCCGTAGACAAGCAGGGCTGCCACAGCGAGAGGAGCCCGGCGTGTCCGAGCAGGTCAGCACACTGACCGTTACTGACAACCGCACCGGACGCACCTACGAGGTACCGATCAAGGACGGTGCGGTACGCGCCGCCGATCTTCGGAAGATCAAGGTCGACGACAGCGACTTCGGGTTGATGGCGTACGACCCGGCCTTTACCAACACCGCCAGCTGTCGCAGCGCGATCACCTTCATCGATGGTGAGGCCGGCATCCTTCGTTACCGCGGCTACCCGATCCAGGAGCTCGCCGAGAAGAGCAGCTTCCTGGAGGTCGCGTACCTCCTGCTCGCCGGCGAGCTCCCGACCAGGGAGGAGCTGGCGACCTGGGAGGACGAGATCACGCACCACACGATGGTGCACGAGTCGATCAAGAAGTTCATCGACGGCTTCCACCACGACGCGCACCCGATGGGCATGCTCGTCTCCACGGTGGGCGCCCTGTCGACCTTCTACCCGGACGCCAAACAGATCAAGGACCCCGGCCTGCGCCGGCTGCAGATCGTCCGGCTGATCGCGAAGATCACCACCCTGGCGGCGTACTCCTACCGGCATTCGGTCGGCTTCCCGTACGTCTACCCGGACAACGACCTGTCCTACGCCGGCAACTTCCTCAACATGCTGTGGAAGGCCACCGAGCTCAAGTACGAGCCGGACCCGGTGCTGGAGCACGCCCTCGACGTGCTGTTCATCCTGCACGCCGACCACGAGCAGAACTGCTCGGCGAACGCCATGCGCGCCGTCGGCAGCTCCGAGGCCGACCCGTTCTCTGCGGCCGCCGCCGCGATCGCCGCCCTCTACGGCCCGCTGCACGGCGGGGCGAACGAGCAGGTCCTGCGGATGCTGCGGGAGATCGGCTCGCCGGAGAACATCCCGGCCTTCATCGCCCAGGTGAAGGACGGCAAGAAGAAGCTGATGGGCTTCGGCCACCGGGTCTACAAGAACTACGACCCGCGTGCCCGGGTGATCCGCCAGATCGCCGACGAGGTGTTCAAGGTGACGGGCACCAGCCCGCTGCTCGACCTCGCGATGGAGCTGGAGCGGATCGCGCTCGAGGACGAGTACTTCGTCAGCCGCCGGCTGTACCCGAACGTCGACTTCTACACCGGGATCATCTACCAGGCGATGGGCTTCCCGGTGGAGATGTTCCCGGTGCTGTTCGCCATCGGCCGGATGCCCGGCTGGCTCGCCCAGTGGGAGGAGGGCCTGCTCGACCCCGAGCAGAAGATCGCCCGCCCCCGCCAGATCTACATCGGCCACGGCGAGCGCCCGTACGTGCCGATGTCGGAGCGCTCCCAGACGGCGGCCGAGGACGTCGACGCGATCGCCGCGCAGGCCGCCCAGGCCGCGCCGGACCGCCCGCTGCGCTGAGCGCCGCCGCCCGCGCCGGCCGGTACTAACCGGCCCGCGCGGGCGGGCCGGTTAGGCGCCACCGACGCGCCGCGGCACCACAAGGGCGGCGGTGCGCGGCACCACAAGGGCGGCGGTGCGCGGCACCACAAGGGCGGCGGTGCGCGGCACCACAAGGGCG
>JADGHD010000509.1 GCA_019689615.1 Frankia sp.
GCCCCGGCGTCCGCACCCCGCCACGCCGCCCGGGCCCCGGCACTTGGAGGCGAGCGCGCCCCGCGCCACCGCGAGGCGTCCTGTCCGTCGGGAAACTTCGCGACATTCGGCTGATCCCGCTTGGGGCCCCCAACAAACTCGACACGACCCGCCGCCCGGTAGCCGAACGTAGCGATGAACGTGCTTAGCGTAGTTGCCGGCCGTCGACTCCTACGGATCAGGCAGGACCGCGCGCGGCCACGCCGTCCCGAGCAGACACCGAGCAGCGAGGGTTGCCCATGCGCCTCACGCACGACCCCGGCCGGCAACGGCGGCACCCGGACAGCCAGGCGACCCCAGCGCGACGAGGCCCGCTCCTGGTCGCCGGTCCGGCCGGCATCCAGGTCCCAGCCGGCACTCCGCTGCCCCCCGGCACCGCCTTCCTCGCCGAGCCCGTCAGCCCCGGCCGCACCCGGCCAGGGGCCGGCGGGACCGCCCGCCGGACCGCCCGCCGCGGGCCCGTCCCCACCCGCGGCGAGGCGACCCGCGGCGCGGCCACGCGCGGGCGCGCCACCCGCGGCCAGCCGGCCCTCTGGCGCCGCCGGATGCCGGCCGCCGCGGTGCTGGCGGCGACGGCGGTCGCGTTGTCCACCACGACCGCCTTCGCCGCCCCCAACCCGGCCTGGCCCCGCGGCGTCGACGTCTCCTCCTGGCAGCACCCCGAGGGCGCCGGCATCGACTGGAACGCGGTCAAGGCCGCCGGCAACTCGTTCGCGATCATCAAGGCCACCGAGGGTGGGACCTACACGAACCCGCACTACGTCGCGGACCGGGACGGGGCGAAGGCGGCGGGCCTGGTCGTCGGCGCGTACCACTACGCGCGGCCCGCGCTGCCGATCTCGACCGCCGTCGACCAGGCCCGCCGGTTCCTGGCCGTCGCCGGCGACGTGCGGACCCCGGCGCAGCTCGCGCCGGTGCTGGACCTGGAGGTCACCGGCGGCCTGAGCCCCGGCGACCTCACCGCCTGGGCCCAGGCGTTCCTGCGCGAGGTGGAGAGCCTGACCGGCCGGACCCCGATCCTCTACACGTTCCGGTCGTTCTGGACCGACAAGATCGCGAACACGCCGGCGCTGGCGAAGTACCCGCTGTGGTTCGCGATCTACAACGACGGGCCGGACCCGGGATGGCTGCCCGGCGGCTGGCAGAACTGGCTGATCTGGCAGTACACGTCGTCCGCCGAGGTGCCCGGGATCCAGGGCCGGGTCGACCAGAACGCGTTCTGCTGCTCGCCGGCCGACCTGGCCGCGCGGTCCGACGGCACCAGGGACGAGATCGCGCTGCGCTACGCCTCCGAGCCGCTGCTGCAGCTGGCGCTCGGCCCGCCCACCCGCGGCGAGGGACCGGCCGGCGGCGGCGGGCGCTGGCAGCCGTTCGCCAACGGGCTGATGTTCTGGTCCGTCGAGACCGGCACCCGCCAGCTGCACGGCGCGATCGCGCGCAAGTACCTGGCGATGGGCGGCAGCAACTCCTCGCTCGGCCGGCCGATCGAGGACGTGTCGTGGGCGACCGCCCCGGACGCGCTGCAGGCGGTGTTCGAGGGCGGCCGGATCTACTGGCACCCGGCGCTCGGCGCCTACAAGGTGCACGGCGAGATCCTCAAGCGCTACCTGGCGCTCGGCGGCTCCGGCTCCTGGCTCGGCCTGCCGATCAGCGACGAGTACGACGTCCCCGGCGGCCGGGAGAGCGCGTTCCAGAACGGCAAGCTCCGCTGGAACGCGACCACCAACGAGGTCCAGGAGATCCGCAACGGCCCGGCGCCGGTCGCGCCCTGACGGGCTGGTCTCCGCGAGCGCCATGCCGGCTGGCCGGGAGTGACGTCTGCCACGTCCCCCGGTCCGCGGTAGCTGTTGCCGCCGCGCGCCAAGCGGCGAGGATCGAGGCGTGGCTGACACTGGCGGTGTCGATGTCGGGGTCGTCGGATTCGGCCGGGCGGGCGCGGCCGTAGCCGTCGCGCTCGCGGCTGCCGGGCACCGGGTCGTCGGCGTGTCCGCCCGGTCCGAGCGGGCCCGCGAGCGCGCCCGACGCCACCTGCCGGCCAGCAGGCTGCTGCCGGCGCACGAGCTGGCCGCCGCGGTCGACGTTCTGCTGCTCGCGGTCTCCGACGACGCCATCGCCCCGGTCGCGGCCGAGATCGCCGTGAACGCGCCGGTCCCGGCGCTGGCCGGCGGGAGTGACGCCGCGGCGGGCGATGAGCAGGCGGCGGCCGCCGGCCCGGACGGCCCCGGCGGTGACGGGCCGCGGCCCGGCCTGGTCGTCGCGCACCTGAGCGGGCGGCACGGGCTGGCGCCACTGGCGCCGCTGGCCGAGCGTGGCGCCGCCAGGGCGGCGATCCACCCGATCATGACCATGGCCGGCGATGACCCGGCAGCCGACGCCGAGCACCTGCGCGGCACCACGTTCGGGCTTACCGCCGACCCAGCCGCTGCGGCGCTGGCCCACCGGCTGGTCGGCGACATCGGCGGGCGGGCGGTCGACATCGCCGACGCCGACCGCACCCTCTACCACGCGGCGATCGTGTTCGGCGCCAACTACCTGGCGGCGCTCGCCGGGGCGTCCGCCGACCTGCTCGCCGGCCTCGGCGTGCCGCGGGCCAGGGAGGCGATCGCGCCGCTGCTGCGGGTGTCGCTGGACAACGCGCTGCGCACCGGCGACGCGGCCACCACCGGCCCGGTCCGGCGGGGCGACGCCGGCACGGTCGCCGCCCACCTCGACGCGCTGCGCGCCGCCGGCCCCGGCCTCGTGCCCAGCTACGTCACGTTGGCCGAGCTCACCGCCACCCGGCTGACCAGCGCCGGTCTGCTGCCCGCCGAGGCCGCCGCCGCGCTGCGCCGCGTTCTCGGCCAGGCGGCCGAAGGCATAACGACGGCAGGGCAGCCGCCGCCAAGGCGGCCGGCCCTCGATCCGCCGCCGCCCCGCTAGGCCGACCTGTGCCAGCGACCGGCCAGCCAGCCGCCCGGCGCGCGAGCCGCCCGGCGGTCAGCCACAGCCAGAACGGATACCTCGGGGAACGCTACGCGGCCCGCTTCACGTTGAGTTAGGTACAACCTTCGACCCGACAGGACAACGCCAACGCCATGTCACATCTCAACGGTCTCAAGACCGCGCTGCTTCTAGGAGTGCTGTCGGCCGCGATCATCGCGGTGGGATCGCTCTTCGGTCGCGGCGGTCTCATCATCGCGGTCGTACTCGCCGTCGCCCTGAACGGCTTTTCCTACTTCTACTCCGACAAGCTGGCACTTCGGGCGATGCGCGCCTACCCGGTCAGCCAGGTCGAGCAGCCACGCCTGTACGCGATCGTCCGGGAGCTGGCCACCCGGGCCCGGATGCCGATGCCTCGGCTCTACCTGAGCCCGACGAGCGCACCGAACGCGTTCGCCACCGGCCGTAACCCCAAGAACGCCGCGGTCTGCTGCACCGAGGGCATCCTGCAGATCATGGACGACCGCGAGCTGCGCGGCGTCCTCGGCCACGAGCTCAGCCACGTCTACAACCGGGACATCCTGATCGCCTCGGTAGCCGGCGCCCTGGCCAGCGTCATCGTCTACCTGGCCAACATGGCCCAGTTCGTCGCCATCTTCGGCGGCCGCGACGAGGACGGCCCCGGCCTGTTCGAGCTCCTCCTGCTGATGATCCTCGGCCCGATCGCCGCCACGATCATCCAGCTGGCCATCTCCCGCGCCCGCGAGTACCAGGCCGACTCCTCCGGCGCGACGCTCACCGGTGACCCGATCGGCCTGGCCAACGCCCTGCGCAAGCTCGAGGCCGGCACCGCCGCCCGCCCGCTGGCCCAGAACTCCCGACTGGCCCCGGTCTCGTCCCTGATGATCGCCAACCCGTTCCGCAGCGGCGGCGTGGTCAACCTCTTCTCCACCCACCCGCCGATCGCCGAGCG
>JADGHD010000510.1 GCA_019689615.1 Frankia sp.
AACACCAGGGGGCGCGGGGGGGGGGGGCGGGGGGGGGGGGGGGGGCGCCGGCAGGCTCGCGGGCTGCCGGCACCCACCGTGTGGCGCAGCCGGATCCCCGCGATTCGGCGCCACACTGTCAACCGGCTACCGAAGGGCGCCTCCCCCAAGGCACCGCTCCGATGTCCCCCGACCCGGCTGACCGTTCAGATGTTGTCGTACCGGGACACATCCGTCACGACCCCCGTTGGTCACGACTTCCTGTCCCCTGCCCGGGGGACGTCCGTCAACCTGGCGCACAACGCTCCCGCACGCCATGGCGACCGCAGGCCATGGCGACCGCATCGCCGCACCTCCCACGTCTGCCGGGACAGGGCCCACGACCTTCCGGCTCAGGTCGTTGGCGTATCTCGGTCCGCTGGCGCCGGGGCGGGCTCGTCGGCGACCGCCGTGGCTGACGGGTCCGGCGTGGCTGGCGCGCTCGCCCGGCGACGCGACCGGCGCCACCGCGGCCGCCCGTCGCGTGGCCGCCCGTCGCCGCGTGACCGCGGGCTGCCCAGGCGGTCGTCGTCGGGTCCGGCAAGCGCGGCGGCCGTCAGCGCGAGCAGCCCGCCGGCCAGCACCAGCCACAGGCCGTGGCCGATCATGGTTGTCCCCTGCACGCCGGTGCCCGACAGCAGGCCGTTGCCCCGGAAGTACCCGATGTCGATCAGCGCGACCAGCACGGTGACCACCCCGGCCGCGCCGGCCAGCAGCCGGGAGCCGCGGCCACGTGGGCGCACGGCGAACCCGACCGCCGCCAGGCCCATCAGCACACCCAGCGCCATGGTCAGCCGGCCGTGCTGGTCCGGGTCCGTTCCCTCGACCGAGAACTCCAGGTAGCCGAAGGCCCGGACGGTCGCCCAGGTCATCGTCGATGCCGAGATCGTGAGCAGGGCCGCGACGGCCGCGCTGGCAGCGGCCAGCACGGCCACGCGCCGCCGCCGGGCCGCCAGCAGCGGCGCACCCGCGGCCGGGCCGTCCGCCAGATCCGGACGCCCCTGGGCCAGGCCGGGCTTGTGCTCCCAATACCACCGGTATCCGCCAGACGGCACCACCCGCGAGGCCCGGCGCCCCCGCTGGCCGGACGCGGCGGTGCTGCCGGCGTCACCCGCCGGCATCGCCCGGCCGACCCCGTCGCCGCCCGCATCGACGGCGGTGGCGGATCCCGGCCGGGCCCAGCGCGGGTCCGCGGTGGCGGCAGCCGCCGCCCGCCAGGCCGCCCGCTCCGCCGCCAGCTGGTCCGCCCACGCCGGCCGGCTGACCCCGGCCTCGCCGGCCCGAGCCGCCCACATCGGCTGGGTGGTCGCCGGCGCCGCTGGCCCACTGCCCCAGTCCGCCCGGCCGGGTTGCTCCCGGTCCGCCAGGTCGCCCCGGCCCCGCTCCGCCAGGCCGAGCTGGCCGGCGGCGTCGCTGCCGCGGTCCTCGGCCTTCGCCGGGTCCTCGGCCTGGTCGTTCCTCCGATCCTCGCCGCCGCCTCGGCCCGGTCCGGCCACGGCCTGGTCGTGAGCCTTCCTCTGGCCCTGGGCGCCGCCTCGGTCCGGTCCCGTCTCGGCCAAGTCGTGAGCCTTCCTCTGCTCCTCGGCGCCGACTCGGTCCGGTCCCGTCGCAGCCTGGTCGGTTGGCTGCTCACCGGCCCGCCCGCGGCGCAGCACACCAGACGGCAACTTGGTTGGCAGCGTGGGCGGCACGGGCGTCGAGCCAGCCGGTGCGCCCGGCGCCGACGGAGGCGGCGGTGGCGATGGCGGTGTCTGCGGTGGCCGGTCAGCCGCGTCCGGCGCGGGCTCGGGCAGTGCGGTGGGCCCGGTCGCGGGCACGCGGGCAGCCGCGGGCGGCCAGCGCTCCTCGTCCCCGCCGCGAGCCGCTTCGGCGGCTGTCACGGTCCAGCCACGGCCCCACCAGCCCAGCCCGGCGCGGCGGCGGCTACGGCTCGCCCGATGCTCGGCCACGCGACGGTGTTACCACGCGTAGTCTCTCGTATGCACTTCGATCAGGTTCGCCGGAACCAGAGATCGAAATGGCGTACGACGTCGCGACGCCGACCGGGTGCTGCCCGGACCATCCGTCCGGCCGGCACGCGGTCGCCCGGGTCAGCGGGTGCGAGCCGCCCGGTGGTCGCCCTCGGCGGGCGACTGGCGGGCCCGGGCCCGCTGGGGCGGCGGGGCTGGCGGCCGATCGGCCGGCGCGCGGCCGCGGCGCAGGCCGAGTGTCGCGACGAGGGCGACGGCACCGGCGGCCAGGGAGACGAACATGCCCAGCTCGGGCTCCACCACGATCCGGTCGGCGGAGACGGTCCGGAACGTCGACAGCGTCGGCGGGCCCAGCACCAGGTCACCCGCGCAGATCACGGCGACGAGGCCGGCCAGCACCGCGCAGATGGTCACGTCGGCTTCGGCGACCCGCCGGCCGGTGAGCCTGGCCAGGCCCAGCACCGCGAGCGCGAGCCCGAGCACCGCCGTGACCCGGCCGTCCCCGACCTCGAGGCCGGTAAAGGTGCGCCGTTCGTCGGTGGTGGCCAGCGTCGCCCACGGCAGCACGGCGGCGAGCAGCGCGAGGCCGCCGCCGACCACCAGAACGAACGACGCCACCGGGTGCCGCGGCGGCGCCGGGCGGGACTCGGGCTCCTGCGGCCGCTGCCAGTTGTCCCCTGGCCGGTCCTGGCCCCAGCCGGGCGCGGCGCCGCCCTCGGGGGTCGCCGCCTCGCCGCTGGCCCGCTCCTCTGCCCGGTCGGGATCGAGGGCGGCGACCAGCCGGCCGCCGGCAACGTTGCCGGCCTGGGCGTCCTGATGGCGGGCCGAGTGCTGGCCGCCTGGCGTGCCGTGCCGGCCGCCGCCCAGCGAGTGGCTGGTCGCGCCCGCGGCGGCAGCGCCGTCCGCATGGCCACCACCCGCTCGGTTGGCGCCGGCGGCGGGCCGGCCGCTGTCCTCGTGGCCCGGCGTGGACCGGGCGGCCCGCGTCCGCGGCATGGCCGCGGTGTTCTCCCCGCTGTCCTGCGGCCGGTACTCCCCGCCCGCCAGCGCGCCGGCACCGGGCGAGTGCTGGGGTGCTTCGTCGGCCGTCTTCGCGTCCCGCGAGACCGGGCGCGGGACCGCCCGTCGCAGCGCGACCCGCATGGTGGGCTCGTCGACGGCGCCGCCATCGCCCGGCGCCAACCGGCCAGCCTGCGGGCTCGACGTCGCGCCCGGCTCGGCGCCACCGCCGGGCTGGGCGGCTGGCCCGGCGCCTGACGACGAGGCGGCGCCGGAGGAACGAGCGATGGGCGTGGCCGACGGCGCCGCCCCCCCCCCCCCCGGGCCCCGCGGCGCGGCCGGCGGGACCGGCGTGGACCGCTGGCCCGTCCGGCTGGTCTCCTGACTGGCGGACCGAGCCTGGGCCGGCGTCCCGGGCTGGGCCGATGCCGGCGGCGGGGTCGCTGGGCCACCGGGGCGGCCGCTGTCCGTCCGGTCCGGTCCCGGCGTGGCCGGGGCGCGCGTGGG
Source organism: Frankia sp. (assembly GCA_019689615.1). Classification (GTDB taxonomy): domain Bacteria; phylum Actinomycetota; class Actinomycetes; order Frankiales; family Frankiaceae; genus Pseudofrankia. Next base: position 3,495 of record JADGHD010000510.1, read on the forward strand.
CCCGCTGGTGCTGGACCCGCCGGGTGCGGCCGCCGTCGTGCTGGTGCCCTTCGCGGGCGAGTCGTCGGCCCGCGGCCGGGGGGCCTTGGCGAACCAGCTACCTGGGGACTCCGTCGCCGGCTTGGCGGCAGCGCCGCCCGTCGGTGTGGTCGGGCCGGCGGTGGGCCGCAAGGGGTTGGGCGCCGGTGTGCCGCTCGCCGGGCGGCCGGCGGTGCCACCACCGGTGGCCCCGCCAGGAGCGCCGGCGGGCCCGGCGGGAACCCCGGGCCGCAGCGGGTTGGGCCAGACCGGGCGCGCGGGGGCGCGGGTGCTCTCGTCGTCGCGCCGCTCGCCGGCCGCTGGCCGCCCAGGGCTCGCGGCCGCGGGCCGGGGGCCCGCCCCGGCCGGGCGCGTATAAACAAATACCAGCCCCCCAGCACGCCCCAA
>JADGHD010000511.1 GCA_019689615.1 Frankia sp.
GCGCCTCGTACTGGGCACGCGCACGGGCACGTCGTGCGGGAGGGCGGAAGGCCGCCGAGGACGGCGCAGGGCCCGCCGCGGCTTCCCGGCAGGGGGCAATGGCCGGTTGCGGCCCGCCCGCCGCCGGGCGCGACACCAGGGCCAAGGATCACCTCGCCGCGGGCCCGCTGGTGCGGTCCGCGGACGCCCCTGGTCCGGACCGGCGTCCCGCATGCGGGAGCCGGCCGGTTGTCAGACCGGGCCTGGTCGGCCCGGCCCTCAGCTCGACTCGACGTGTGGTCGACCCGCGTTCATCTCTCCTAGGAGGGTATCCACGACCGCGACAAGATCGCCTTCGGCCCGCCGCGCCGCGGCCCGCTGGCGCTCGTAGCTGGCTCCCGCCTCGATGATCCGGGGGACGGCGGCGAGCTCGCTGGCGCAGCCCAGCCGGCGGGCGACCGGCAGCAGGTCGTCGACCAGGTCGAGCAGTTCGCCGCGGACCGGCCGGGTGGTGCCCCGGTCGTCCACCAGGATCTCCGCGTCCAGCCCGAACCGGGCGGCGCGCCACTTGTTCTCCTGCACGACCCAGCGGCTGGGTACCGGCAGCGTGTAGCCCCGGTCGAGCTGGGTGTTCATCCGGTCGACCAGGGACTGGGTGAGCGCGGCGACCGCGCCGACCTCCTCCAGCGTCGGCAGTCCGTCACAAATGCGTAGTTCGACGGTGCCAAAGTTCGGGTGGGGGCGAATGTCCCACCAGACCTCGCGGATCGTCTCGATTGTCCCCGACGAGATGAGCGTGGCCATGAACCGCTCGAACTGGTCCCAGTTCGCGAGCTGGTAGGGCAGGCCGGCGGTGGGGAGGCTCTCGAAGACCTTCGACCGGCTGGACGCGAGCCCGGTGTCCTGGCCGAGCCAGTACGGCGACGACGCGGACAGCGCGAGGAAGTGCGGGATATAGGCCATTAGTGCATTGACGATCGGGAACGCCTTGTCCGGAGAGCGCACCCCGACATGTACGTGCACACCGAAGATCAGCATGCGGTGCGCCAGCCACTGCATCTGGTCGACGAGCCGGAAATAGCGCTCGTTCTCGCTGATCACCTGGCCGGAGTAGTGACTGAACGGGTGGGTGCCGCTGCACATCAGCCCGATGCCCCGCCGTTCGGCGAGGCCGCGCAGCACGTCGATCGTGCCGGTCAGGTCGGCGAGCGCCTGCGGCACGGTGTCGCAGACGCCGGTGATGACCTCGATGGTCGACTCGTACAGCTCGTGCTTGGCTTTGGCCGCGTCCTCCTCGCCGACCTTCTGTACCAGTTCGTCAAGAATTTCCGTTGCGGCACCGCGCAGCTGCCTGGTCCGCAGGTCGACCAGCTCCAGCTCCCACTCGATCCCGAGGCTCGTGCGCGGCGACGACGAGAAGGGAATGTGCACCCTGGCTCCTCCTGCGGTTTCGGCGGGCCGGCGGGCATGACGGAGAGGGCGGCGGGCAGCACGGAGAGCCGGGAGACCACCTCGTCTGCCGGCGACAGACCTCGATGTCTGTCCGCATGACTGCCGGCGGGTTACCCGCCTCATCCGCCGGTACGCGCGGGATGGCCAGACAACCACCCCGCCCGCCGTTAACGGTAAGTCGGGTGAGCACCCGTTCGCGCCGCTTTTCCGGGAAACGCGCCCACCCTGGTTCGGGGCAGCCCGGGACAAACCGTCGCACCTGCCCGGGGCGTGGCGCTGGCCGACCCCAGGTGGCCCGGACCACCGCGCGCGCTCGCCCGCGGCCACGGCACGCCCGAACCGCCGGCCCGGCAGCCACCGACAACGAGGCCAGCCGCTGGCCGGTCAGGCAGCGGCGGAGATCAGGCGGCGGCGGAGGTCGGGCAGGGGGCGAAGGTCAGGCCGATGGCGGCGGCGCGACGGCCCGGATGCCGAGCTCGCGCAGCTGGCGCTCGTCGACCCTGGTCGGGGCGCCGGTCATCGGGTCGAGCCCGGACTGGGTCTTCGGGAACGCGATGACCTCGCGGATGTTCTCCTCGCCGGTCAGGATCGCGACCAGCCGGTCGATGCCGACGGCGAACCCGCCGTGCGGCGGCGCCCCGTAGCCGAACGGGGTGAGGAAGAACCCGAACCGCGCGTTCGCCTCCTCCGGCGTGATCCCGAGCAGGCTGAAGATCCGCTGCTGCAGGTCGGACTCGTGGATCCGGATCGAGCCCGAGCCCAGCTCCCAGCCGTTGAGCACCAGGTCGTACGCGCGGCTGCGGACCGCCAGCGGATCGGACTCCAGCAGGTTGACGTCGTCCGGGTGCGGCCGGGTGAACGGGTGGTGGCCCGGCTTGGGCCGCCCGGTCTCCTTGTCGACGCCGACGAACAGCGGGAAGTCGACCACCCACACGTAGCGGAAGCCGCCCTCGCCGGCGGCCGGCCGGCCGAGCTGGTTGCGCAGCTGGCCGAGCACCTCGCAGGCGGTCATCCACTCGTCGGCGACCAGCAGCAGCAGGTCGCCCTGGGTGGCGCCGGTGGCGGCGACGATCCCGGCCTTCTCCTGCTCGGACAGGAACTTCTCCACCGGCGACACCAGCGCGCCGCCCGCCTCGACCCGCATCCACACCAGGCCCCTGGCGCCGAGCTTCTTCGCGGTGTCGGTGAGGTTGTCCAGCGCCTTGCGGTTGTGCGTCGCCGAACCGCCGGGCACCCGGATGCCCTTGACCGTCGGCGCGCCGGCGAACGCCTTGAACCCGCTGTTCGCGAACAGCGCCGTGAGCTCCACCAGCTCCATGCCGAACCGCAGGTCCGGCTTGTCGACGCCGTACCGGTCCATCGCGTCCCGCCAGGTGATCGTCTCCACCGGCGGCGCCGGCCGGCCGGTCACCGCCTCGGTGGCGGCGAGCACGGCGGCCGTGACCACGTCCAGCACGTCCTGCTGGTCGACGAAGCTCATCTCGACGTCGAGCTGGGTGAACTCGTACTGCCGGTCGGCCCGCAGGTCCTCGTCGCGCAGGCAGCGGGCGAACTGGAAGTACCGGTCCACCCCGCCGACCATCAGCAGCTGCTTGAACAGCTGCGGCGACTGCGGCAGCGCGTAGAAGCTGCCCGGGAACTGCCGCGACGGGACGATGAACTCGCGCGCGCCCTCCGGCGTCGACGGCATCAGCAGCGGCGTCTCGACCTCGATGAAGCCGAGCGGGGCCAGCGCCTGGCGCATCGCGGCCAGCGCCGCCGACCGGGCCCGCAGGTTGCGCTGCATCCGCTCCCGGCGCAGGTCGAGGTAGCGGTAGGCGAGCCGGGTCGGCTCGTCGACGTTGTCCGCCCGCTCGTCCAGCGGGAACGGCGGCGGCTTGGCGACCGAGAGCACCTCGACCACGCAGTCGCGCAGCTCGACCTCGCCGGTGTCCAGGTTCGGGTTGGCGGTGCCCTCCGGCCGCTCGGTCACGGTCCCGGTGACCCGCAGCACGTACTCCGGCCGGACGTCGACCGACCCGTCGACGACGCACTGCACCACGCCCGAGTAGTCGCGCAGGTCGAGGAACTGCAGCGACTGGCCGTGCTGGCGCCGGTGGGCGACCCACCCGCACACCGTCACCCGCTGCCCGACGTCCGCCAGCCGGGGGTCGCCGCACCGGTGCGTCCGCATCGCGGTCCCGCGGACCTCGGGGGTGCCTGGCTGGCGCCGGCCGGCGGCATCGTCACGCGCGCCGCCGAGGGCCGTCACGCTCGTCCGCTCCGCCGCCTGTGCCGCTGTCATGGTCCGCCGTCCTCGCGATAACCGTTCGCTCCCACCCGCCGTTCGCGGCGGGTGCCCGCGTGCGCCGGGCCCCGGCAACGCCGGTACGCGCACGGCGCCTTCGACCCTACCGGTGCCGACAGCCGCTCCCGCGCCGCTCCCCGTCCACCCCGCCGCCAGCCCGCCGACCAGCGGGGTACAGCCACCGCCGCCGCGCCGGGGTC
>JADGHD010000512.1 GCA_019689615.1 Frankia sp.
CTCCTCACGGGCGGGGGCGGGCGCGGTGGCGGCGGCAGCGGCCGCTGGCTGCTCCTCGGTCCGGGCCGGGCGCGCCGTCTCGGTCTCCCGGGGGGTGGTCTCGCGGGCGGAGGTCTCGACCTCCTTGGCATCCTTGGCCGGCATGCCGGCGAGTTCCGGCTGCTCGGGCGGGCTGGTGACGGGCCTGGTGACCCGGCGGCGGCGGACCTGCGGGGCCGGCGCGGCCGTGGCGGCGTCGGCGGAGCCCTCGGGCGCGGCCGGGGCCTGGGTCGCGGGCGCGGCCTGGTCACGGGCCTGCTGGGGCTGCTCGGCCGGGGCAGCCGGCGTGGTGGGGGCGGCGACACCGTTGGCGGTGGTGCTACCAGCGGCGGCGGCGTTGTTCTGCACGTTCTGGATGGCCGCGATCAGCTGCCCCTTGCGCAGCCGGGCCGTGCCCTGGATCCCCAACGCGCTGGCCAGCGCCTGCAGCTCCGGGAGGAGCATGGCCTGCAGGCCGGTGCCGCTGCGGCGGCGACGAGGGGCGGCCGCACCGGGAGCCTGCGTGGGCGCCGCCGGTACCGCCCCCGCACCCTCCGCCGGGGCGCCGGGCGCCTGCGGAGCGGAGGTGGCCTGCTGGCCGGCGGGAGGCGGCGCGGACGACGCCGCAGACTCGCGTGCGCTCTCAGGCAGCACGTCGGTGGTGTCGCTCAAGGTTTTCCTTCCCTGAAGGAACCGGCTCCTGACGGGCCGGGGTGATGCGTGTGGGCTCCTTCGCCTGTGTGGCTGGCATATGAAGGAGATTTCGCCGCCCTTCGGGCCGAAAGATGCGCCCGATGGTGATGGCCGAAGGCCCGGACCTCCCAAATCGGCTTCCGGGCCTCCCAGACCGACGTCGTCGATCGGGGAGGAGCCCCAGACCTGGCAGGAACCCCCGGCCACGAGCGAACTCGACATCCCCGAGGTGCCGGTGTCGTGCCGAGGCAACGGCGGCGAGGCGCGGGCACCGGAATCCCTGAACCAGGACGGACCAGAGGTGAGCTCCAGCCAGACCGGCGGGACGAGCACGCGGCGCGGCGGCTGCAGCCATCAGACTATCCAGACGGAGACACCTCGGCAACAACCTGAGGTCGCACGAGCCTGAGGTTGCAGGAACCAGGGTCCAGGAACCTCGGTTGCGCCAGCTTCCCGATGCCGACCGCTGCGCCTCCAGAGTACCTCCGTCGCGCCACGCCGTGCATCGTCGCCCGGGCGCGGCCGGGCGGGCCGGCTGGCGGTCGTGTGCCAGCGCGGTCCGCGGGCGTCCGGCCCGTTTGGCGACGTCTGTCGGTTTCAGCCGGCGACGAAGGTGACCCGCACGCCCTCGGTGTCGACCGCCAGCGGGAGCACGGCGAAGCCAGGCGCCGGCACGCTGACCGCGGCCGCTGCCTGCTCGCCGCCGACGGCGAGCGCCAGCACCGTCGGGCCAGAGCCGGACAGCACGGCGGCGATGCCCCTGTCCCGCAGCCGGCCCAGCAGCTCGGCCGACTCCGGCGCCCCCGGCAGCCGGTACGGCTGGTGCAGCCGGTCCTCGGTGGCCGCGAGCAGCAGCTCGGCGCGCTCGGCCAGCCACCCGGCCGGCTGGCTGACGGCGAGCGCCAGCAGGCCGGCCCGGCCGGCGGAGAACGCGGCGTCGGCGTGCCCGAGCTGGGCCGGCAGCCGGCCACGGGAGGCCGCCGTCGACTGGCGCGCCGAGGGCACGAACGCCACCGGGCGAAGCTCCGGGGCCGGGGTCACCCGCGCCGCCCGCGGCCCGTCCTCCGGGTCGGTCCAGGCGACGGTGAAGCCGCCGTGGACGGCGGCGGCGACGTTGTCCGGGTGCCCCTCCATCGCGGCCGCCACCCGCAGCAGCGCCGCCCGGGGGGGGGGGCCGGGCCGGGGGGGGGGGGGCCGGCCCTCGGCCGCGCTGGCCAGCGCCCACCCGGCGGCGAGGCCACCGACGATGGCGGCCGCGGACGAGCCGAGCCCCCGGCCGTGCGGCACCCGGTTCACGCAGCGCACCTCGAGCCCGGGCTGCTTGTGGCCGAGCTCGTCGAACGCCGCCCGGACCGCCCGCACGACCAGGTTGTCCTCGTCCTGCGCCACCCCGGCCGTGTCCCGGTTGCACTCCACCCGCACCGACAGCCCGTCGTCGGCGAGGCCCACCTCGATCTCGTCGTAGTAGCCGAGGGCCAGGCCGAACGCGTCGAAGCCAGGGCCGAGGTTCGCGCTGGTGGCGGGCACCCGCACGTGCACCCGCGGCGCCTGGTTGGCCTCGCCGCCGGCGCCGGTGCTCACGAGGGGCGCAGCCCGAGCGCGCTGGCGGCGTCGGCGGCCGTCGGCGGGATCGTCTGCGGCTTGGCCGCGCCGCTGATCGCCCAGTCCGGGTCCTTCAGGCCGTTGCCGGTGACCGTGCACACCACCCGCTGCCCCGGCTCGAGCCGCCCGTCGGCGTGCGTGGCGAGCAGGCCGGCGACGCTGGCCGCGCTGGACGGCTCGACGAACACGCCCTCGCGGCGGGCGAGCAGCCGGTAGGCGGCCAGGATCTGCCGGTCGTTGACCGCGTCGATGAGCCCGCCGGAGGCGTCGCGCGCCTCGACGGCGTACTGCCAGGAGGCGGGGTTGCCGATCCGGATCGCGGTGGCGATGGTCTGCGGCGCGGTGACCACGCTGCCGCGCACGATCGGCGCGGCGCCGGCGGCCTGGAAGCCGAACATCCGCGGCCGGCGGCTGCCGCCGATCGCGTCGGCCTCGACGTAGCCGCGCCAGTAGGCGGTGATGTTGCCGGCGTTGCCGACGGGCAGGCAGTGCACGTCCGGGGCGGAGCCGAGCGCCTCGACGATCTCGAACGACGCGGTCTTCTGGCCCTCCAGCCGGTACGGGTTCACCGAGTTGACCAGCGTGACCGGGCAGGTCTCGGCCAGCTCCCTGGCGACCCGCAGGCAGTCGTCGAACGAGCCGTCCAGTTGCAGCAGCCTGGCGCCGTGCACCAGCGCCTGGGCCATCTTGCCCAGCGCGATCTTGCCGCTGGGGACCAGCACGGCGCAGGTCAGCCCGGCCCTGGCGGCGTAGGCGGCGGCGGAGGCGCTGGTGTTGCCGGTCGACGCGCAGATGACGGCCTGCGAGCCCGCGCCGACGGCCGCGCTGATGGCGACCGTCATGCCGCGGTCCTTGAACGAGCCGGTCGGGTTCGCGCCCTCGACCTTGAGGTAGACCTCACAGCCCGTCAGCTCGGACAGGTGGGCGGCGGGCACCAGCGGGGTGCCGCCCTCCAGCAGGGTGACCACCGGTGTGTCGGGAGCCAGCAGCGACAGCCGGTCCCGGTACTCCTCGATGATCCCCCGCCACGCCCGGTGACCGGCGGCCGGCGGCGCCGGCGTCGTCATGGTCATGGCTCTCCTCCCTCGACCCGCAGCACCCCGGCGACCGCCCGGACGACGTCGAGCCCGCGCAGGTCCTCGACGGTCGCCGCGAGAGCGGCGTCGGTGGCGGCGTGCGTCACCAGGACCAGGCTGGCGTCGTCGCCCCGGCCGTCCTGGCGGACGCTGCGGATGGACACCCCGTGCCGGGCGAACGCGCCCGCGACCGTCGCCAGCACCCCGGTCTTGTCGGTGACGTCCAGGTTGACGTGGTAGCTGGTGATGGTCTGGCCCATCGGCAGCACGGGCAGCGCCGCGTAGGCCGACTCGCCCGGCCCGCGCCGGCCGGCGACCCGGTTGCGGGCGACCGCGACGATGTCGCCGAGCACGGCGGACGCCGTCGGCGCCCCGCCGGCGCCCCGGCCGTAGAACATCAGCTGGCCGGCGGCGTCCGCCTCGATGAACACGGCGTTGAACGCTTCGCGGACGGCGGCCAGCGGGTGCGAGCGGGGCACCATCGCCGGGTGCACCCGCACGCTCACCCCGGGGCGCTCGGT
>JADGHD010000513.1 GCA_019689615.1 Frankia sp.
GGTCGGCCACCGTCGCGCCCGGTCGGCAGGCGCGCTCCAGCGCGTCGTAGGCGGCCCGCCACCGCCGGTACAGCGCCCGCTGCCCGGCCGTCGGCCCGCTCCCGGCCGGGCCGGTGACCGGCCGGGTCCTGGCGACCGCGCCCTCGTAGCCCGCGTGGTGCGCGGCGCCGCTGAGCGCCACCAGCTCGCCGGCGACCAGCGTGCGGGCTGACGGCCGCAGCCGCAGCGGCACCTCGGCTGACCCGTCCCCGTCGCGGTGTCGCGGGGTGGCGCAGAACGTGCCCTCGGACGCGGCCCGGTTGAGGCCGTTGCGGGTCAGCGCCGCGTGGAAGACGCCCTTGAGGTCGGCCTCGCGCACGGCGGGGGCCACGAGCTCGGCCGTCTCGTACAGCGCGCCCTCGGCGAGCGCGATCGCCGTGCGGATGCAGTCGATCTCGCCCGGCAGCTTGGCGGCGCGCAGCGGCCGCATCAGCGCCTCGCCGTCGACCAGCTCGGCGTTCGGCGCCAGCTCCCGCAGCAGCGCGGCCATGCTCGCCGACATCCCGTCCACGGCGATCCGGCGCGCCGTGGACAGCCCGTCGATCCGGGCGACGTTCGCCCGGATCAGCTCCGGGTTCCAGACCAGGCCGGACAGACGCTCGTGCGGGATGTCGGGCGGGACGCCGTCGTCCCAGGTGGTGACCAGCAGGTGGACCGCATCGTCCTCGCGGACCAGCACGCAGACCGGCCCCCAGCCGGTGACGACCGCCCGCCACAGCGGGCGGTGGCCCGCGACGTATCGCGCGTTGCCCTGCCGGCCCAGCATGAGCACGTCGATGTCGTGCTCCGCCAGCGCCGCCAGCACCCGGGCACGCCGCTCTGCCCGCAGGGTCGGGAAGTCGATGCCGGCCCCGTCCTCGTAGGCCATGGTCGTGATCGTCACGTCGTCGCTCCTCGCGGCTGTGGGTCAGCCGTCGATCTCGTTCGGGTACCTGCTGATCCGCTCGTGCCCGTCGGCAGTGATCACGACGAGCTCCTCGCAGCGCCAGCCGGCGTGGCCTTCCTCCCAGGTCACGGGCTCGATGACGATGGCCATCCCCGGCTCCAGCACGAACTGCTCGTCGAAGGCCCGGCCGCGGTCGGAGCCGACCTGCTGCGACTCACCACCCTCCAGACCGAGCGTGTGCGCCAGGAAGAAGTGGTCGAGCCAGGGCCGCTTGCCGTCGTTGAGGCTCGTCGCCAGGTCGACCAGCTGCGCGCCGGTGACGCCTGGCCGCAGGTGCTCCAGCACGGCGTCGGCGATGTCCTGCCAGCGCCGGTACAGGCTGCGCAGCGTCGGGCTCGGCCGCCCGACCACCCAGGTGCGCCCGACGTCGGAGGCGTAGCCCTCGTAGCCGGTCACCGTGTCCGTCCAGATGACGTCGCCCTCCTGGACGATGTGGTCGTTGGTGAGCAGGTTGAACGGGACGTCGCCGTTGACGCTCCACGGCCCGTCGCTGATCCGGGGCGGCATCGCCTGCCAGACCGGGTCGAGGAAGTTGCAGGTCGCCCCGAGCTCGAACAGCCGCTGGTAGAACGGGCCGCTGAGCTCGTTCAGCCGGATGCCCGGCCGCAGCGCCCGCTCGGCCGCGGCCGTCGCGGCCTCGTTGATCTCCCACGAGCGGCGCATGCACTCGACCTCGTCCGGCGTCTTGTGCAGCCGGGCCTGGACGAGCAGCGGCCCGGCCGCGGTCAGCTCGGACGGCGCGAGCATGCGGGCCAGATGCAGGTACATCGGCATGGTGTAGTCGTCGACGCCGACCGGGTCGGCCCGCCCGCCGGTCAGCTCCTTGATCTGGGCTGCCGCGGCCACGACCCCGCTCTCGGTCTCCAGCTGGAGGCAGGGGTGGACGTGGTCGGCCGGCAGGTCGGCGGGGGCCGCGTCCGGCCAGGCCGTGAACAGGTGCGGGTACTCGTCCCCGGCCACCACCAGCGCCACGTTGCGCTGCTGGTAGACCCGGTTGTTGTCGCCGTGGACCGGGTGAGCGCCGGTCGCGTAGAGCACCCCGCCGCTGGTGATGAGGAACAGGGAGCCCAGGCCCTGCGCGGCCATGAGGTCCTGCAGCTTGCGGTGCCGCTCGCGGTGCATCCGGGCGAGGTCCAGCTCCCGACTGGGTTGTGTCATCAGGTCTGCCTTCCTGTCACTTCCTGGAGTGCGGGACGAGGAGGTCAGGTGATCGGGCAGCTGCCGCCGTCGATCATCAAGGTCTGCCCGGTCACGAACCGGGCGCGTGGCGACAGCAGGAACTCGACGACCGGCCCGATGTCGGTGACCGGGTCACCGAGCCGGCCAAGGGGGCTGCGACCGAGCACCCTGTCCCGCATCGCCGGGTCTCCTGCGAACGCGCGGCTCATGGCCGGCGAGTCGGCCAGCGGGCCGACACAGTTCACCCGGATGCCGTCCGGGCCCCATTCGCGGGCCAGCGTGGCGGCCAGCCCGCGCTGGGCTGCCTTCACGGCGGCGTAGGCGGGCAGCCGCCACTTGCCCTCGAACCCCGCCTCCGACGTGGTCACGAGCAGTGAGCCGTGGGAGGCGCGCAGCAGCGGGTGGGCGGCCATGGCCAGCATCCGCAGCGCCCGCAGCGCGACGGCGACGTGGTCGGCGAGCTCGGGCACCGAGATCTCGGCCGCCGGTTTCGACTGGGCGGACAGCGCGGACGTCGCGTTGTGCACGAGCGCGTCGAGCCGGCCCGACACCCGGGCGACCTCGGCGACCAGCCCGCTGACCGCGCCCTGGTCGGTGACGTCGCACTGCCGCCAGCGGCCCAGCCCGCCCGCTGCCGTCACCTCGGCGGCGACGGCGGCGCTGGCGTCCGCCCGCCGGGCGGCGACCCACACCTCCCAGCCCGCGGCGCCGCAGGCGAGGGCGATCCCCCGGCCGACCCCGCCGGACGCGCCGGTCACCACGGCGACCGGCCGCTGCGCGCTCACCACGCCCGCCCGCAGTCGGCGCGCAGGACCGAGCCGGTGATCCCGGCCGCGTCGGCCGACAGCAGCAGCCGGACCGCGCCGGCGACCTCACCGGCCACGGTGCCCGGGAACGCCGCCAGCGGCGGCGGCGAGCCGTGCAGCCGGGCAGGCACGCTCCACAGCTGGGTGGTCACGGTGTTCACCCGCACGCGCCGTCGCCCCTCGCCCAGCGCCAGCGACCGCGCCGCCGCGGCCACCGCGTCGGCGACCATCACCACCGGGGCGAACCCGGCCGAGTCCAGCGTGGCCGGCCGCTCGGCGACGACCGCCACCGACCCGCCGTCGGCGCAGCGCGCGCACGCCACGCGCAGCGCCACGAAGCAGGACGCCACCCGGCGCTCGGCGGCCGTCCAGGCGTCCTCGGCCAGCTCGAGCGCCCGCCGCGGCCCGTCGGCCCGCGCCGGCCAGGTGCACAGCACGACCCGCTGGGCTGGGCGCCACGGCTCGGCCAGGGCAGCCGCCTCCCAGGCGGCCAGCTCCCGCTGCCACTCGGCCTCCCCGCCGCCGGCCGCGGCCGGGTCCGGGATGTCGAGGCGCTCGTCGGCGCCCAGCGCGGCGGCGAGCTCGTCGCCCGGTGCGCCGCACGCCGCGAGGAACAGAAGGGACGGCTCTTCCACTCATCACCACCCGTACGCCGCCAAACGACAACGAGACGACCCTAACAAGTGTTAGTTCGCCTCGCCAGCCAAGCGGTGGTCAGCCGCCGGTGGCTGGCTGGCGCCGGGGCGCCTGGTCACGAGCTGGCAGCGTGCTGCTACGGACTGGCGCCCTGCTGAGGTGGCGAGGCCGCCGGGCGCGGTCAGCGCTGGCGCGCACGGTTCGCGACAGCGAGCGGGCAGCGTCCACAGACGCGGAAAGGCCGTAGACCGCGCTCGCGGCGCTGGGCGCGGCGGGGGCGGGGCGCCGGCCGCGGGGGGGGG
>JADGHD010000514.1 GCA_019689615.1 Frankia sp.
GCCGGGCTCCGCCCGACTAGGCACCCCGGGGAAGCCGGGCTCCGCCCGACCGGGTACGTGGTCCGGGCGCGGGCTTGGCCCGGCGGGGCGGCGTGGGGGTCGCGGCGGGTCAGACGACCGCGCCGTCGTCCGGGCCGGCCTCGTCCGTGGGCGGGCGGTCGCGCATGCGGGCGATCAGGGTGCCGACGCCGCCGAGGACCAGCAGGACGCCGGTCATCTGGGTGTACCCGCCGAGCGCCGCGTCGACCAGCGCGGGCACCGCGATGATCAGCACGCCGACGACGATCGCGCCGAGCGCCACGGCGGTGATCGGCTTGGGCCGCGGCACCGGCGGCGGGGGCGGCGGCACGTAGTGGTCGTCCTCGTCCTCGGCCGGCGCGTCCGGGTCGTCGTCGTCGAGCGGGCCGCCGCCCGACTCGATGATGTCCAGGGTCGAGACGTCGTAGATCCGCCAGCCGGTGGGCGGCGCGACGCCGTCCCGGCCCAGGGGCTCCCGGCCGGGCGGGGTGTCCTCCGGGTTGTCGCCGCCGGCCGCCGCTGCCTCGCCGTCGGCATCGGCGCCGTCGTCGTCCTGCCCGGTCGCGCCCGCCGGGGTCGGCGACGGCCGGCCGGGCGAGGTAAGGTCCTCCGCCTCCGGCCACGGGTGGTCGGTCGGCTCCTCCCGGAACCGGGCGACCAGGTCGGCGAAGACGTCGTCGTCATCCGCCGGGCGGTCGGCTGGCCCGTCGGCGGGCCGCGGTCCTGGCGAGTCAGGCATCGCTGTCCACCGCCGCACCCGCCTGGTCGGGCACGGTGCCCGTGGCGGCCGCCGCGTGCGTCCGGACGAACTTCAGACTGCCCTCGAAGATCTCCTGCTGGTCGTTGTCCAGCGTGGCGACGTGGTAGCTGTCGTAGAGCAGCCGTTCGGTCACGGGCGCCGAGGTGATCCCGGCGAGCAGCATGCGGCCGGAGCTGGGCTCGACCACGTGGTCGGTGACGCTGCGGAAGGCGAGCACGGGGCTGACGATCCGGCGCAGGTCCGGGACGGTCAGCGCCCACAGCTCGCGCAGGGACACGAACGCCCGCACCGGCACCCGGTCGTAGCCCACCTCGCGGACGCCCGGGGCCTTGATGTCGCTGGTGATGCCCGGCACGGACGGCAGCACCCTGGCCAGCAGCGGCGCGAATTTCGCGTCCCAGCGCTCGGTGCCGAGGCTGGCGTTGACCGTGACCAGCCCGGCGACCTCGGCCCCGCGGTCGGCCGCGAGCCGCAGGGTGAGCGTGCCGCCCATCGACAGGCCCATCACGAACACCCGGTCACAGCGGGAGCGCAGCTCGCCGAACGCCTCGTCGACGGCCCCGTACCAGTCCCGCCAGCCGGTCCTGGCCAGGTCCTGCCAGCGGGTGCCGTGCCCGGGCAGCAGTGGGCAGCGCACGGCGAGCCCCGCGGCGGCGAGGAACTCCCCCCACGGCCGCATGCTCTGCGGCGAGCCGGTGAAGCCGTGGACCAGGAGCACTCCGGTGCCAGCGGGCACGCCGCTGTCGGCCCCGCTGGCCGGTGACAGATCGAACGGCTCGGCACCGGGCAACAGCTGGCCCGGCCGGCCTGGCCTGGACGCCGCCGGGCGGCGCGCGGCAGCAGCAGCCATCTGAGTCCGCCTTCCCCGCTTCCCCGTCGTCTCCGGCCCGCCGACCCGCACCGTCGACCACGTCGGCCCGCCACCGCCACTCGGCTCCCCCGAGCGCACCGCCGGCCGCACCCAGCACGGCACGAACACGCCGGTATCGGAATGCTCCCACGGTTGGCGCGGCCCGGGCCACGGCCGGGTAACGCCCTCAGCGAACCATGACCGACGGTGCCCGGCCCGCCGGCCGCCGCCCGCCGGGGCGCGCGAGTGCCGGTCGGCTGGCGGGCGGGCTGCCGGCGCCGGCCGACGCGAACACGCGCCGCGCTGGTTGCGGCCCTGTCCGGGGGACGCCGCACCAGGCCGTAGCCGCTCGGTGGACCATGGGTTACGCCAGGCTGGCCACCGGGCCGGCAACGCGGGGAAGCCTCCCGGAGCGCCCCGGGTGCGGCTAGGGTCGATTCGACCATCGGGCCAACCGGCGCCAGCGGTTGCGGACGGGGAGCCGATGTGCGACGGCCTCGGCGCGCGGAGGCCGGGAGGCGGTGGCGGGCCAAGCAGGGAGCTGTCGTGTTCTACTGGGTTCTCAAGGTCGTCTTGTACCCGTTCCTGCGCGCCTTCTGGCGGCCCTGGGTCGAGGGACTGGAGAACGTGCCCGCGGCCGGGCCGGCGATCCTGGCCAGCAACCACCTGTCCTTCCTCGACTCGATCTTCCTGCCGCTGGTCGTGCCCCGCCGGGTCACGTTCCTCGCCAAGATCGACTACTTCACCGAGGCCGGCTTCAAGGGCTGGGCCAAGCGGATGTTCTTCAGCAGCGCCGGCCAGCTGCCGATCGACCGCAGCGGCGGAAAGGCCAGCGAGGGTGCGCTGCGCTCCGGGGTGCGGCTGTTGCGGCAGGGCAAGCTGCTCGGCATCTACCCGGAGGGCACCCGTTCCCCGGACGGCCGGCTCTACCGCGGCAAGATCGGTGTCGCCCGGATGGCGCTGGAGGCCAAGGTCAAGGTCATCCCGGTGGCGATGATCGGGACGTTCGAGATCCAGCCGCAGGGGCGCACGCTGCCGCGGATCGGCCGGGTCGGGATCCGGATCGGCCGCCCGCTCGACTTCAGCCGGTACGAGGACATGGCCGACGACCGGTTCGTGCTCCGGTCGGTGACCGACGAGATCATGTACGAGCTGATGCAGCTCTCCGGCCAGGAGTACGTCGACCGGTACGCGCAGCAGGCCAAGGAGGAGCTGGCCGCGGCCAGGGCGGCGGCCGCGGCGGTGGTCGCGCCGGCCGGCGAGCCACCGAAGGGAGGCCACGCCCGCAAGGCCGGCAAGGCCCGCGGCGGTGCCGCCAGGACCGGCGCCGGGCCGGCCGGCGCCGCCGCGACCGCGCCCGCGCCGACACCGGAGCCGGCCGCGCCGCCGGCGGCCGAGCCCGAGCCCACCACGACCGCCCCGGAGCCAACCGCCGCGGGCACGGCCCGGCCGGCCGGCGAGCCAGCCGACGCGGCCGCCGCCAGCGGGCCGGCCGGCGCGGCCGGCGAGCAGGCGGGCACGGCGGAGGGGGATGCCGCGGGCGACAGCCGGCTCGGGCGGGTGCGTCGGTGGCGCGACGCCGCCGCGGCCAAGATGATCGAGCGCGCGGCCAAGGCCCGGGCCGGCCGGGCGGCCAAGGCCGGCGGCGAGGCGGCCGCCCCCGGCACCGCGAGCACCCCCGGCACCCCAGGCACCGCAAGCACCGCAAGCACCGTCAGCACTGCCGGCACCACCAGCACCGCCGGCACCGCCAGCGCCACCACGGCCCCCAGCGGCGGCACCGGCGCCACCCGGGCGAGCGGCGCCACCGACGCCGCGGCCGGCGGCGGCGCGGGCGAGAGCCCGGGTGCCGCCGTCCCGCCGGGGGCCCCGGTGCCGGCCGCCAACCCGCCGGCGGACACCGCCCCGGCGCCCGACACCGTGCGCTGACCACGCCGCCAGGGCTGGCGACCTGCCGTGGGCGGGGAAAAGGTCGGGCACGGCAGGATTGGGGTCATGGGGGTCAGTTCGGGACCAAACCGCGCGGACCGCGCGGACCGCGCGGTTGGCCGCCCGGCCATCCGCTCCACCGCCACCGGCCGCCACCTTTGGCCAGCCGGCGGCGGCCTGGCGCTCACGGCGGCCCTGGCCGCGCTGCTGGCCTTCCCGGAAGGGCTGACGGCGTCGGCGCGCGCGGCCACCGCCACCCCGTCCGCCACGGGCGCGCCCCGGGCGACGGCCACCGCCACCGCCACCCCGGCAGGGCGCGCCGCCACCGCGCCGGTCGGCACCGCCA
>JADGHD010000515.1 GCA_019689615.1 Frankia sp.
GAGCGTTGCGGGTGTCAGGCTGGCGGGAGCTTGCCGGGGTTGAGCAGGCCGTCGGGGTCGAAGCGGCGGGCGGCCTCGCGGATCTGGTCCACGCGGTTGTGCAGGACCCAGGTGTGCGGGTCGTTGACGTAGACCTCGACGTCGGCGAGGCGGGCCATCCGCTCGTAGAGCGAATCGACGCCGTCGAAGCGCAGGAACAGCATGCCGGCCCACTGGCGGCCCTCGTCGGTGAGGAAGCCCTCGAGGTGGATGAGCGACTCGGGGGCGATCTCGGCGACCTCGCCGCGGCGGCGGGTCAGGCCGGGGCCGCGGCACTGCAGGTGGGTGAGCTCGGGGCGGACCTTGCGGACCCGGTAGGTCGCGTGGTTGTACGACATCGACGTGACCAGCGCCGGGCCCTTGGGGCGCACGGCCTCGACCCGGCCGCCGTGGCGGGCCACGACCTTGGTCGCGGTGGTGACGCTGTCGACGGTGAGGATGCCGCGCAGGCTGACCCGGTCGGCCGGGACCGCCGGGTCGGGCGGGCGGTAGGTGGCGACCACGCCGGCCTCGTCCAGCGAGAGCAGCCTGGGCGTTGGGGCCAGGTCGAACAGCTCCTCCCCGGCGGCGACGGCGCTGTCCAGGTCGGGGAACGACATGAACACCGCGGTCCACGCCCGGGCGGGGCGAAGGGCGACGGTCGCGGTGGCGATGACACCGCTGACCCCGAACGCGTGGGACATCGCCATGTTGTCCGGGTAGGGCACGTCCACCGGGGTGGCGTCGTCGGTGCACGGGACCACCCGTAGCGAGCGGATGTAGCCGTCCCAGACGGCGCCGTTGGCGATCGAGCCGGTTCCGCCGGCGCCGCCGGCGATGAACCCGCCGATCGTGCTGCCGACCGTGGACGGCATGAGCGCCAGCTCCTGGCCGGTGGCCAGGGCCGCCTTCTCCATGATTACGAATGAGGTGCCGGCCTCGGCGGTGATCCAGCCGTCCTCGACCGCGAGCACCCTGTTGGCCCGGGAGGTGTCCAGGACGAGGCCGCCGAACAGCGGGATCGCCTGGCCGTAGTTGCCGGTGCCCTGCCCGCGGACGGTGATCGGCACCCGGTGGCGGTGCGCGGCGCCGACGGCCGCGGCGATCCCGTCGGCGTCCGGCGGGGAGACGACGATGTCCGCGACCCCGCCCGGCAGCAGCGGGGACAGCACCGGGCTCATGTGCGCCCAGTCCGTCGACGCCGTCAGCCGCGCGTCCGGGTCCCGGCTCACCGCGTCCGCCCCGAACAGGGCGGTCAGCTCGGCGGTGAGCGCGTCGAGGCGGGCGGGGTCGACCGGGCTGGCCTCCGGGAGGCTGACCGGGACGAACGCGGCGGTTTCCGGGGCCGGCGAGGCCGGCGAGTGGGACGGTCGCGGGCTGGCCGCGGTGACGGCGGGCGAGTCAGGCATGGGTTCCTCCGGCCGGCGCGCGGCGGCGGGCGGCCCGGGTCGGGATGGTGCGGTGCAGGACGGACGGCGGCCGGCGCCCGGCTGCCCGCGAAAGGCGGGCAACCGGGCGCCGGTCAGGGAAGTGCTTGGCGTCAGCTGGCCATCGAGATGCTCATGTCGAGGAACTCGTTGGTGAAGAGGTCAGCCGCGGTGAGGCCGTCCTTGATGGGCTTGCCGGCCTCCTCGTAGATCGGCCCGAGGATGTCGATGAGCTCCTGCTGGCGCGACTCGGAGAAGTCACCCAGGGTCGGGGTCTCGCCGTTGCCGACAATCCCGAGCTCGGCCATCGTCTGCACGGCGTAGTCGGCGACGCCCGGGGTGTAGATCCAGCCGTTGTTGTACTCCTCGACCAGCCGCAGGATCAGCTCGTTGGTCTCGGCCGGGTCGTTCATGAAGTCGACGATCGCCTGCTGCATGATCGGGATCAGCTTCTCCAGGCAGGGGCGCAGCTCCTCGAGCTTGTCGGCCCGCACGCCGATCGCCTGCTGGTAGAAGTTGAAGCCCGCGTCCGCGATCAGCTGGTACTTCATCGGCTTGCCCCACGACCGCACCTCGTGCTCGTAGGTGTACGGCTCGGAGGTGGCGAAGCCCTGGACGGCGTACTCACCGCCGGAGGCGACGAAGTTGGTCGGCGTCCCGTCGTAGCTGCCGTCGACCTGGCTTCCCTTCAGGATGCCGGAGCCGGTGAAGTAGTCCATGTACGCGGCGCCCTGGAAGTAGAGCACCTTGGTGTCCGTCCTGCCGATGTCGGCGATGGTCTGCCAGTCCGGGTGGACCTCGGGCGACCACTGGATGATCTGGGGGCTGATCTCCATGCCGGCCAGCAGCGCGACCGTCGGCTGGGTGGCGGAGAGCGCGACCTGCTCGTCGGTGCTGACGTAGGCGATCGTGATGTCGTCGTCGGCGTACATCTGCGAGGTCGTGGTCTGGAAGCCGATCGCCGGGCCGCCGGCGCGGATCTCGATGTCCACCCCGGTGTCGATCCCGCCGGTGGCGACCAGGTCGCCGGTGACGGCCTTCTTGTCGGTGTCGATGCTCGGGTTCGGGCCCACCAGCTGGTACTGCCCGCCGTGCTCCGACTCGGGGTTCCAGTCGGTCTGCAGCACGATGGTCTGCGGGCAGCCGGCGCCGGCGAGGTCGTACTCCGCCGGGATGGGCCCGGCGGAGCCACCGGTCGCCGGCGGCGTGCTCTCCTCGTCGTCCCCGCCGCAGGCGGCGGCGGTCAGCGCCAGGGCGGCGGCCGTGGCGGCCGCCGCGAACAGCCGTCCGCCGCGCCTGCTGACGAGCGGTCTGGCCGAGCTGGTGCCTTTCATCGTCAAGGTGTTTCCCCCTGCTTCTGGTTGGGTGCTCCCGCCCGTGGCGGGCGGTCCTGGTGCTGCCGGTGCCGGGCGTCGGCATGCCGAGGCAACCGGCGATGGGTCGAGCGCGGGCGCGTGGCGCTGGCCTGAAGGAGATGGGGAAGCGGCGCGGGGCGTCAGCCTCGCTTCGGCTGGTACCAGCGGCCGACGACCCGCCGCGACAGCCAGCCGAAGAAGACGAACACCGCGATCCCCAGCAGGCTGGCGACCAGCGTGGTCGCCCACAGCCGCTCGCCCTCCAGCCGGGAGGTGAAGACTGACAGGTTCGTGCCGAGTCCCGCCTTGCCCTGCTTGAAGAAGAACTCACCGACGATCGCGCCGATCACGGAAAGCCCGGCGGCGACCCGGAAGCCGGAGAACATCGCCGGCAGTGCCGCCGGCAGCTCCAGCTTCCACAGCCGGGTGAACCGGCCCGCGTGGTGCAGCGCGAACAGCTCGCGCATGCCCTGGTCAACCGACTGCAGGCCGAACAGCGTGTTCGACACGATCGGGAAGAACGCGATGATGACGCAGACGATGATCCGGCTGGTGAACGCGAAGCCGAAGAAGAAGCTCAGCACCGGCGTCAACGCCAGGATCGGCACGGTCTGCAGGACGACCGCCCACGGGTAGAGCGAGTTCTCGATCCACTTCGCCTGGCTCATCAGAATCGCGGCCAGGACTCCGAGCGCCATCGAGATCGCGAGCCCCGAGAACGTGACGATGACCGTGTTCTGCAGGGCGGAAAGAATGTCGCTGAAGTTGTCCCAGTCGAGGATGCCGACCCGGACCACGTCGTGTGGCAGCGGCAGCATGAACCGCTGCCGCGGGTTGAGCGCCAGGCCCGAGACCAGGTACCAGACACCGATGAACGCGGCGAACACGGTGGCCGGCAGCAGGAACCGGTGCACGAACCCCCGGCGCAGCCGCGCCGCCCGGCCGGTCCTGCCGGGCTGCGGGCGCGAGCCTGGCGCGGGCGCCGCGGCGGCCGGACCGGCGGAGGCCGCGGCCGCCCCGGTGGCCGGCGCGGCCGGCTGGGCCTCGGTCGTCACCGAGGGCGCAGTCATGCTCATGATCCAGTGGCTTATAAAAA
>JADGHD010000516.1 GCA_019689615.1 Frankia sp.
TCAGGTCGCCGCGCAGGAACAGGTGCAGGTTCAGCAGGATCGTCCCCGGCCAGACCAGCCAGCGCACGACCGCGCTCATCGAGGCCCAGAAGACGATGCCGGCGAACATCGACTTCTTCGCCGCGACGGTGACGTGCCGCCGCCGACGGCGCACCTCGGCCTGCTCGGCGCGCTCCCGGCGGAACGACTTCACGGCGACGAAGTTCGCCACCACGTCGAAGACGTAGCTGTCCATGTCCGCGCTGACGTCGGCCGCGCGCCCCTCCGCCCGTGCGGACAGGCGCGCGGTGCGCCGTCCGACGAGCGCGAGCAGCGCGATCGCCACGGTGAACGCCAGCCCGGTCGGCAGGTTCACGCTGAACATGATCAGCACGATCGCGGGCAGCTTGATGATCTGCTCGAGGTAGGCGAAGTAGACGTTGTCCAGGAAGACGCGGAACTCCTGGCCGAGCGTCCGCAGATAGCTGCCGATCTTGCCGGTGGACCGGCCGGCGAAGTACGGGTACTCGCCCTCGATGACCCGCTGGAACAGGATGTTCTCGTACTCGAACGTGCGGCCCAGCAGCAGGCGCATGTAGAGCAGGTCGCCGGCCCGCCAGGTCAGGTCGTGGCCGATCGTGCACGCGATCAGGGCCGCCGCCCACCCGTACGCGGCGCCGCGCGGGACCGGGTCCGTGGCCAGCACGGCGACGAACTCGCCGATGAACAGCGGGATGACGGCGAGGCAGCCGTTCGCGACCACGAACACGCCGCCGATCAGCGCCATCCGCCCCCGGAACGTCCACATGAACCGCACGAACGAGCGCAGCCCGGCGTGCCCGCGGCCCGCCGGGCGGTCGTCGCCGTCCGCGCCGTCGGCTCCCGTGGCCGCGGACGTACTGGTGGCTGTGCTCATGGGCTGCCTGGTGAGGTGTGCTGGTGTCCGCGCGGGATCGCCGTCGGTACACCAGCGGGCGTTCAGGGTCGGCTGGCGGCCGGCCGGTCCAGCCGGCGCGCGCTGCCACCCGGACAGGATGCGGCGTCCGCGCGATCAGCGCACCTCGTTTTCCGCCGGCCAGCGCCGGCCAGCCGCTGGGCTCGTTCGAGCGATGGCGCAGGCCGGCGTGGCCCCGCGCGCGTCAGCCCAGGTCGGGGACGCGGTCGAACCATGGGCGGGCGGTCTCCAGCTGGGCGGCCAGGCGCAGCAGCAGGGCCTCGCCGCCGAGCGGGGCGACGAACTGGACGCCGAGTGGCAGGCCGGCCGGGGTCCAGTACAGGGGGACGGTCATCGCCGGGCGGCCGGTGATGTTGGCCAGCTGGGTGTAGGGCACCCAGCTCAGGTTGGCGAACACGGCCTTCTGGACCACACCGGCGCGGCGCAGCAGCCGGCCGCCGCGCAGCCGGGCCGTGAGCTTGGCGGCGGTCCGCTCCCATGCGGCGAGGCCCAGCTCGCCGATCCGCGGTGGCACCCGCGCCAGGGTCGGGGTGAGCAGCAGGTCGTACTCGCGGTGGAAGTCGACCAGGGCGCGGACGTAGCCCTGCCAGCGGGCGCGGGAGCGCTCCAGCTCCACCGTGCCGGTGACCCGGCCCAGCTCGGCCGCGACCAGGGTGTCCGCCTCGAAGCCGTCGTCGCCGCGGTAGTGCTGGCGGGCCTCGTCGACGGCGACGGCGGCCTTGACGAACCAGTTGACGAGGAAGTCGGCGGCGATCTCGGACTCGTCGACCACCGGCTCGACCGGCTCGACCCGGTGCCCAAGCTCGGTCAGCAGCGCCGTCGCGTCCTCGATCGCCGCGACCGCCTCCGGTGCCGGGCTGGGGTTGAGCGCGGACTCCAGCCGCACGCCGACCCGCAGCGTGCCCGGCGGCCGGCCGACCTCGTCGAGGAAGCGGCCCGTCGGCGCCTGCGGCAGATAGGCCGGGTAGGGGTCGGGGCCGCGCAGAACGTCGAGCATCGCCGCGGTGTCGCGCACCGAGCGGGAGACCACGCCGTGCACCGACGACCCCGCGTGCCCGCCCTCACCCTCCCGTGGGCCGTGCGGCACGGTCCCGCGGCCGGGCTTCAGGCCGAACAGCCCGCAGCACGCCGCCGGGATGCGGATCGAGCCGCCGCCGTCGTTGGCCCCGGCGACCGGCACGATCCCCGCGGCCACCGCGGCCGCCGACCCGCCGGACGAGCCGCCCGGCGAGTGGCCGAGGTTCCACGGGTTGCGGGTCGGGCCCCACAGCAGCGGCTCGGTGATGGCCTTCGAGCCGAACTCCGGCGTGTTGGTCTTGCCGAAGATGACCAGCCCGGCGTCGAGCCAGCGCTGGACGACCGTCGCGTGCTCGCCCGCCGGCACGTCCGCCAGGGCCCGGCACCCGGCCGAGGTCGGCACGCCCGCGTAGTCGTGGCCGAGGTCCTTGAGCAGGAACGGCACCCCGGCGAACGGGCCGGTCAGCTCCTCGGCGATCCGGCGGTCGGCGATGTCGTCCATCGGCCGGACGATCGCGTTGAGCCTCGGGTTGACCTCGCCAGCCCGCTCCCGGGCCGCCGCGAGCAGCTCCGCGGGCTTCACCTCGCCGTTGGCGACCAGTTCGGCCATCGCCACCGCGTCCAGGCTCCGGTACCGCGCGAAGTCCATCCGGCCTCCACCCTTCCGCCCCGGCCGCACGCGGCCTCTGCCCGGTCACCGGGCACCTCGTCCGTGGCCGGGGCCAGCCGGCCGGACAGGGATGCCGCCGGCAGGTCACGCCGTAGTATCGCCGCCTGATCGCCGCCCGCCCAGCCCTCGCCCGCGACACGCACGTTCGTGGCCTCCCAGGGCGCGAACGCCGCGCGGGCGACCGCCTGGCCGCCGGCCGCGATCGGCCGGGCTCTCATGGGGCCCTAGGCGGGGGCCTCGCGGAGGAGGTCGCGGGACTCCTGGAGCGGCAGGGCCGGCTCCGGCGGCGCGGCAGGAGGCGGGCTGGCGGTGGTCGCCGTGGCCGGGCGGGCGCGGCGGACGCCGATGATCAGGCGGGCGTCGGCGCTGACCAGCCAGCGCAGGCCGGCGGCCTCGATCTCGACGGCTCCGCTGGGGCGGGTCTGGATGACCCGGCCGCTGGCCAGCTCGCGCAGGCTCTGGCGGATCCGCTCGTCGAGCTCGGCGGTGGTCATGCCGGGCCGGCCGAGCATGCGGTCGTAGGAGTGGCGGGCGCGCGCGGCGAGGTCCACGGTCGCCGGGTCGACCGCGGCGGGGACGTCGTGCGGCGGCAGCGGCTCGCCGCGGGCCGGCGGCGGCTGGGGCTCGTCGCCGCTCTGGGCGGCGCGGGGCGTGCTCCCCGCGCGGAACCGCGACCGCACCCCGGCGCGGACCTGGGCCCAGGTGCGCTCGCGGTGCACGGTGACGTACTCCGTGACCACCGTGGCCTCGGGGGTCAGCACGAGCAGGTAGCCGTCCCTGGACAGCTGGATGAACCCGCGCCTGGACCTCGTGCGGGTCGAGCGGACCAGGAAGTCCTCGAGCATCGCCCGGATCTGCGCCTCGGCGGCGGCCGCCGAGCCGCCGTGGTGGTAGCGGAACGAGTCCGTGGCCCGGGTGGACACGGTGATCTCGTACGCCTCGTCCGGCTCCAGGTCGAGCCGCACATCCTCCCCGGTGGCGGCCAGGCGGCGGCGCAGGCCGAGCGGGCCGTTGGAGGACTGCGGTGCCAGCTCGCTGGAGCGGCGGGTGAAGCCGTCGCAGCCCGGCTGACGGCACCAGCGGTCGGCGTTTCGCGTGAGGTTCGTGCACCTGGTGCCGTCGGCATGGAACCGCTCGCAGCGGGATTCCCGAAAGGGGTCACGCATATGTGCATCATCCACGACCCGCTGTGAGGACGGCCCGAGGCCCCACGACCGGGGCGCCCCGGCCCCGGCGCCCCCCCGGCCCCCCCGCCCCCCCCCCCCCCCCCCC
>JADGHD010000517.1 GCA_019689615.1 Frankia sp.
GGTAGCGGGGGCGGGCCGGGTCGGGTTCGAGCTTGCGGCGCAGCCTGTTCATGTAGAGGCGCAGTGACGACGTGCTGTCCGAATAGCCGGGGCCCCACACCTGGCTGACCAGCATTCTGCTGCTCACCAGTTTGCCGGGACTGCGGACGAGGACCTCCAGCAGCCGCCACTCGGTGGGGGTCAGGTGAACCGCTTCCGCCCCTTCGACCTGTGGATTGACCGACTTGGCGGCGAAATCGACGCGGTAGTGGCCGATGTCTGCGGTCGGGCCGGTTTCGGCTCCGCTCGCCCGGCGGGTGACGGCCCGCATCCTGGCGAGCAGCTCCTCGACGGAGAATGGCTTGGTCACGTAGTCGTCGGCGCCCGCGTCCAACGAGGCGATCTTGTCGTGGCCGGACGTCCGTCCGGAGAGCACGATGATCGGGACGGCGGTCCAGCCGCGCAGGCCGCGGATGACGTCGATGCCGTCCAGGTCCGGGAGGCCGAGGTCGAGGACGACGAGGTCGGGCGGGTGGGAGGCGGCCTCCGAGAGGGCGTGCCCGCCGTCGACCGCCGTCCGCACCTCGTAGCCATGGGCGCGCAGGGTGATCCGCATTGCCCGCAGCAGCTGCGGCTCGTCCTCGACGACCAGCACGCGGATCACCTGCGCATCAGATCCTTTCACCGCCCATCACCGATCGGTGTTCCCGCCGGCGTCGGTCGGGGCCGACCGTCCCACGATGCCACCGGCTCACCGCCGCGCGACGGTCACTCGGTCGAGGGCGAGGTTCAGCTCCAGCACGTTGACCGTCGGTTCCCCGATGAAGCCCAGCGCCCGGCCCGTGGTGTGCTCGTCCACGAGTTCGCGGACCTGCGCGACGGGAAGCCCGCGCTCCCGCGCGACCCGTGGGATCTGTAGTTCGGCGTAGGCGACGCTGATGCCCGGGTCGAGCCCGCTGCCGCTGGCGGTGACGGCGTCGGCCGGAACCGCCGGATTCCGCGGGGCGTCGCCGCGGATGACGACTCGTTCGCCGACGGCGATGTCGTCGGCAACGGTGCGGCATTCGACCCGGACGCCCCGGTAGGTCGCGAGGAAGGGGGTGGCGGGGCAGGGCTCGTTCACGCTGACCACCCGGGTGACCCCGCCGGAGAACCCTGGTCCGGAGTGGTAGACGGCGAGGACGGCACCGACCCCGGACCTGGTGCAGTACCTGCGGCCGCCGTCGACACCCTCCAGTTCGCCGACGGCGGCGCTGCGCGCGCAGACCTGGGTGAGCAGGCTCTGGCGGCTCTCGTCCTCGTCCGGGGTTGCGGGGTCGTCGAGGGTGTCCACGACGTCCTCGGGGCCGAGGTTCGACGCCGAGGTGGCGGTGGGGTCGTAGCCGTCGCCGGCGGCGGACGGCCGGCTCTGGAAGTACCAGGGCAGGGCGTTGCCGTCGCCGTCGGTGAAGGACTGGCCGATGAGCGACGAGCCGACGCGCTCGCCCTGGGCACCGGTGACGAAGGATCCATCCGCGTTGTCCCTCAGCCCGGGCACCTGGGCAACGGCCAGGATCGCGAAGGGATACGCCAGGCCGAGAACGACCGTGAAGACGAGCAGGATGCGCAGGGCGGCGATGTGCTGGCGGACCCAGGATGGCAGCTGGCTCGGCATGGTTCAGCCCACTCCCGGGATGAACTGGACGATGAGATCGATGATCTTGATGCCGACGAACGGCGCGGCGAGCCCGCCGAGCCCGTAGATGTAGAGGTTGCGGCTGAGCAGCTTCGAGGCGCTGGACGGCGTGTACCGCACGCCGCGCAGGGCGAGTGGGATGAGCGCGACGATGACCAGCGCGTTGAAGATGACCGCGGACAGGATCGCGGACTCGGGGGTGGCGAGCCGCATGATGTTGAGGGTGTCGAGACCGCCGTAGACGCCCGCGAAGGTCGCGGGGATGATCGCGAAGTACTTGGCGACGTCGTTGGCGATCGAGAACGTGGTCAGCGCGCCGCGGGTGATCAGGAGCTGTTTCCCGATCTCGACGATCTCGATGAGCTTCGTCGGGTTGCTGTCGAGGTCGACCATGTTGCCGGCCTCCTTCGCCGCGGACGTGCCGGTGTTCATGGCGACGCCGACATCGGCCTGGGCGAGCGCGGGCGCGTCGTTCGTGCCATCCCCGGTCATCGCGACGAGCCTTCCGCCGGCCTGCTCCCTGCGGATCAGAGCGAGCTTGTCCTCCGGGGTGGCCTCGGCCAGGAAGTCGTCGACCCCGGCTTCGTCGGCGATCGCCTTCGCGGTCAGCGGGTTGTCACCGGTGATCATCACGGTGCGGATGCCCATCCGGCGCATCGCGTCGAAACGCTCCCGCATCCCCGACTTGACCACGTCCTTGAGCTGGATTGCGCCCAGGACCCTCGCGACCCGGTCGGAGCCCATCCCGGCGCCAGCCCCGGAGCCGATCCTGGTGACCTCGCCGACGACCAGCGGTGTGCCTCCGGATGCCGAGATGCCGTCCACGATCTCGTCAAGCTCCGGCGGCACCACCCCGCCGTTGTCCCGCACCCACCGGATGACGGCGCTGGCGGCGCCCTTGCGGATCTGCCGGAAAGGCGGGCCATCGCCTGGTCCTTCGTCCCGCCCGTCGTCGGCGGCGAGGTCGACGCCGGACATCCGGGTCTGGGCGGTGAAGTGCACGAACGTCGCGTGGCGAAGCTCGCCCGGCGCGCGCTCCCGCAGGTCGTGGCGCTTCTTGGCGAACACGACGATCGAGCGTCCTTCGGGCGTCTCGTCCGCCAGGGAGGACAGCTGCGCGGCGTCGGCCAGCTCGGCCGCGGAGACGCCGCCGACGGCGAGGAAGGCGCTGGCCTGGCGGTTGCCGAGGGTGATCGTTCCGGTCTTGTCGAGCAGGAGGGTGTTGACGTCGCCGGCGGCCTCCACCGCGCGTCCGCTCATCGCGAGCACGTTGCGTTGGACCAGACGGTCCATGCCGGCGATGCCGATCGCCGACAGCAGCGCACCGATCGTGGTCGGGATCAGGCAGACCAGCAGGGATGCGAGCACGATCCCGGCGATGCCGTCGGAGGTCAGCGTGACGCTGTCGGGCAGACCGGGCTGCTGGGCCTTCGAGTAGATCGCCAGCGGCTGCAGGGTGGCGACGGCGAGCAGGAAGATGACGGTCAGCGCGGCGAGCAGGATGTTCAGCGCGATCTCGTTCGGGGTCCTGCGGCGGTTCGCCCCCTCGACCAGGCTGATCATCCGGTCGATGAAGCTCTTCCCGGGTTGCTGGGTGATCCGGACGATGATCCGGTCGGAGAGAACCTTCGTCCCGCCGGTGACCGAGGAGCGGTCGCCGCCGGACTCGCGGATCACCGGCGCGGACTCGCCGGTGATTGCCGACTCGTCGACGCTCGCGATGCCCTCGACGACGTCGCCGTCGCCCGGGATGAGCTCCCCTGCCTCGACGATCACGATGTCGTTCCGGGCGAGCCGGGGCGCGGGGACCTCCTCCACCACGGTTGTCCCGATGCCCTGCCCCGGCTTCCAGCCGACGAGTCGGCGGGCGACGGTCTCGGTCCTGGCGCGGCGCAGCGCGGCGGCCTGCGCCTTGCCCCGTCCCTCGGCGACCGCCTCGGCGAGGTTCGCGAACACGACCGTCAGCCACAGCCAACACGTGATCAGCCAGCCGAACACGGAGCTGTCGGCGACGGCGAGGACGGTGGTGAAGGCGGCGCCCACCTCGACGATGAGCATGACCGGGTTACGCCAGAGCGTGCGCGGGTCGAGCTTGCGCAGCGCGCTGGGCAGTGACGTCCACAGCTGTCGCGGGTCGAGCAGCCCGCCACCGACCGGGCGTGGCCGATGCCGGGACGGCCCGCGGCCCCCGCCCCGCCCCGCCCTCCTGGCGGAGGCGTCAGCGCGGGCGGCGAAGG
>JADGHD010000518.1 GCA_019689615.1 Frankia sp.
GGGCCCGCCGGGCGGCGCCCGGGGCCGCGCGCGGGGGCGGGCCCGCGGGGCGGGGGCGGGCGCCGAGCGCGGCGCCGACGCCCTGGTCGTCAACCCGTACGACGTGGCCGCCACCGCCGCGGCGATGGACACCGCGCTGCGGATGCCACCGGCGGAGCGCCGCCGCCGGTCCGACCGGCTGGCCGCGCTCGCGGCCCGGTTCCCCCCGGGCGAGTGGTTCCGCCAGCTGCTGACCACCCTGCCCGCGCCGGCGGACGGGGAGGTCAGCCGCCCCCCCCCCCCGGGGGGGGCCGGGGGGGGGTTTGGGGGGGGGGGGCCCCCGGGCGCCGCCGCCGCGGACGCCACCGCCGGTGCGGCCGGGGCCGGGCGCCCGGGGACGCCCCTCGCGCTGCCCGGCCAGCCACCGCGGCGGGCGGCGGTCAGCCCATCCGCTCAGCCAGGGCGCGCAGCAGGCTGACGATGCCGGCGGGGCCGTCGACGACCAGGTCGGCGCGCTCCCGCAGCTCCGCCGGCGCCTCGGGACCGTCGCTGCACACGGTCAGGCCGGCGATCTCACCGCTCGCGCGCAGCTCGTCGACCAGCTCGAAGGCCGGCAGGTCACCGAGGTCGTCCCCGGCGACGAGCACCGCCCGCGGGGAGCGCGCCACCACCAGCTCCCGCAGCGCCCGGCCCTTGTCGTGGTCCGGCGGGCGCAGCTCCAGCACCCGCTTGCCCGGCGCGGCCGCCAGGCCGTTCTCCTCGGCGAGCCGGACCAGCGCCGGAGTCAGCGCGGCGAGCGTCGCGTCCGGGTCGGCGGCCCGGCGGACGTGCACCACCAGCGCCTGCTCCTTGTCCTCGATGGTCACCCCGGGCGGGGCGTCCCGCAGCACCTCGGGCAGGTGGGCGCGCACCGCCGCGATCCCGGGCAGCGGTGGCGGGCTGACCGTCTGGCCGGTCGCGGCCTC
The DNA here is from genome assembly GCA_019689615.1 of Frankia sp. Taxonomy (GTDB): domain Bacteria; phylum Actinomycetota; class Actinomycetes; order Frankiales; family Frankiaceae; genus Pseudofrankia. Next base: position 945 of record JADGHD010000518.1, read on the forward strand.
CCAGCGCTGCAGCCCGTACTGGCCGAGGATGGTGAGGTTGGCCAGCTCGGGGTCGCCGGCGAAGCCGCCGAGCGCCAGCACCGCGTCCACGGGCCGGCCGGTGACGATCGCCATCGTGCCGACCCGCGCGGCCAGCGTCCGCATCGCCGCGACCGCCCCGGGCGCCGGCACCGCGTCCGTCGGCCGGGGCACGATCGGCGCCAGCGTGCCGTCGTAGTCCAGCGCGATCAACGCCTGCGCGGGCGCGGTGATCAGCGCCGCCAGCCCGGTCCCGCCTGCCTGGGTGCGTGGCGCGGGAGCTGGAGCGGAGACAGCGGGCCCGGAAAGATCCGTCATCACACAACCTCGGTCAAGGGACAGGAGACAACCCCTCCCAGTGTGCCTGGCGTGCCAATCCGATCACGCCGCGCGGTAACACAGGGAACATCGACCGGCGGAGACGCCCGCTGCCGGGCCAGACAGCGCGGCCCCGTGGGCTCCCGGCCGGGGAGCCACGGGGCCGGACTGATCGTCAGGGCTGTCGAGGAGGGACCGGGACCTATAGTCGCCCGGTGGCGGCGGCCCGTCTGCGGGACAGCGCGTCGACGCTGGCGGCCAGGGCCAGGAACACGCCGGTGACGACGAACTTGACGCCGGCGCTGTAGCCCATGAGGCCCATGCCGTTGTCGATGACCGCGATCACCGCACCACCCAGGACGGCGTCGAGGATCCGGCCCTTGCCACCGAAAAGGCTCGTGCCGCCGATGACCGCCGCGCCCACCGCGTACAGCAGGGTGTTGCTGCCACCCGCGTTCGGGTCGACCGAGGTGGCCCGGGACGCGGCGATGATGCCGCCGATCGCCGCCATCGACGAACAGATCACGAAGCAGGAGATGCGGATCCCGACGACGTTGATACCGGCCCGGCGCGCGGCCTCGGCGTTGCCACCGACCGCGTAGACGTGCCGCCCGTACGAGGTCCTGGTCAGCACGTACGTCCAGACCACGAACAGGACCAGGACCAGCGGAACGACGTTCGGCACTCCTTTGAGGGAGACGGCGGCGGTCCGCCCGCGCTCCAGGTTGAGCGCGTAGACCGTCAGGCCGGCGAGCACCGCGAGCACGCCGATCCGCAGCGCCACGATCGACAGTGGGTCGGCCTCCAGGCCGGCGCGGCGCCGGCGGATGCTGCCGTTCAGCTGGACGGCCGCGAACCCGAGGACGACCACCGCGAACAGGATCCAGCCGCCGTAGACGGGCAGGTTCTTGTTCTGGATCGCGCGGATCGTCTCATCGCGGATGCTGATGTTGCCGCCTTCCCCGATGATGATCAGCACGACACCCTGGAAGGCCAGGAACGCGGCCAACGTCACCACGAAGGACGGGATCCCGACTCTCGCCACCAGGAACCCGAGGAGCAGGCCGATGGCGATCCCGGTACCGATCGCCGCCAGGACCGCGACCCACCACGGAGAGCCGTGCTCGGCGACCAGGACGGCCATCACCGCGGCGCACACGCCCGAGGCGAACCCGGCGGACAGGTCGATCTCGCCAAGCAGCAGGACGAAGATCAGGCCCATCGCGATCACGGTGGTCGTGGCGCCCTGGGTGAACAGGTTGGCGAAGTTGATGGCCGAGAAGAACCGCGGGCGCATGATGCCGAAGACGGTGCACAGCACGATCAGGCCGAGAATGGCCGGCAGCGCGCCCATGTCACCGCCGCGCACCCGGCTGAGGTACTCGCGGCCGTAGTCGAGCAGCCCGGCCGCCGCGGGCTGCGTGCCCGGCGGGGTGGGGCCGGCGGTGGCCGGCTCCGGGCTGACCGGTGTCTCGACGTGCGTGGCGCTCATGCTGATCCTCCGCTCGGGGCGGTGACCTTGCCGGCGGTGCTGGCCGCTGCCGCGCCGTCGGTGCCGTTTCCATTGCCGTCGCCGCCGGCGACGGGGACGCCGTCGGGGCCGGAGCCCGTTGTGATCATCTGCACCACGTCGGAGACGCTGACGTCGGCGGTACGCACGTCGGCCGCGACCCGGCCGAGGTAGAGCGCGCAGATCCGGTCCGACACCTCCATCACGTCCCGCATGTTGTGGGAGATGATCACGACGGCGAGGCCCTGGCCGGCGAGCGTGCGGACCAGTTCGAGCACCTGCGCGGTCTGGGCGACGCCGAGCGCCGCGGTCGGCTCGTCGAGGATGACCACGGCGTTGTTCCAGAGCACCGCCTTGGCGATGGCCACGGTCTGGCGCTGGCCACCGGAGAGGCTGGCGACCTTCTGCCGCAGCGACTTCACGGTGCGCACGGAAAGGCCGGCCAGCGTCGCGGCGGCGGCCTTCTCCATGGAGCCCTCGTCGAGAGCGAACGACCCCCGCTCCCGGCCGAGGAACATGTTCTGGACGATGTCCAGGTTGTCGCACAGGGCGAGGTCCTGGTAGACAATCTCGATCCCGAGCTTGGCCGCGTCACGCGGGCCGTGCACCGAGACCTTCTCCCCGCGGAAGTAGTACTCGCCGGAATCCATCGAGTAGATGCCGCCGATGCACTTCACCAGCGTGGACTTGCCCGCCCCGTTGTCACCGACAAGGGCGGTCACCTCGCCGGCGTTGGCGGAGAAGTCGACGTCGTGCAGCACGTGCACAGGGCCGAAGCTCTTGTTCACGCCGCGCAGTTCCAGGACCGGTGTCCCGGGCGATGGTTTGTCGGTCATATCGCTCCTCGGCGTGCGCTGACGGCGGCGCGCGCTGGGCCTTGGTCGAAGGTTCGATGGGACGGGCCGCCCGGGCCTCGGCGCGGACCTGGGCCCGGACGGGAGGTTGGCCGGTTCTCAGAATCACGTCGGCCGGCCCGGGCGGCGAGAGGCCTTCCGCGGGAATGACGAGAACGCCGCCGCGAACGCCGGCCGCCCGGGCCCCCGACGCCGGCCGGAACTGGCGGTGCCCGCGCGGGGGGATGACCACCCCGCGCCG
>JADGHD010000519.1 GCA_019689615.1 Frankia sp.
CGTGGTCAACGTCGTCGGACGCGACCGGCACGTGGCGACCTGGCCCGACACGGAGTCGCCCGGCGGGCTGGTCGCCATCGGCATGGGCCTCGACGAGCCGGCGGTCCGCGCCCGCCTCGAGACGGTTCTGGCGCCCTGCGCCGGCCGCCCCGCCCTGGACGGCGTACGCCGCATCGCTCGCCTGCGGCGTCTGAGCGCCTGATCACGTAGTCCTTGCCCCGGACGGCGCGCGGCCCTCGGCCGTCGTCGCGGCCGGAGCGGGCCGCGGGCTGGTGGCGTCGCGCGGGTCACTCCCCCACCAGGGCGAGGCTGTTGCGGGCCAGGACCGCCCGGCGAGGCACGCTCGTGAGAAAGGTGGGGAACGCCAGGTACGTCAGGTCGCGGGCGAGGCTGCCCTCGGCGCGGCGGGTTGCGAGCCGCTCACGCGCCTGGGCGGTCGTCCCGCAGACGGCGATCGCGTCGGCCATCTCGTCGGTGACCGCGTTCGCCATCGTCTCGACGTCGCCGCGCGCGAACGCGGCCCGGATCTCGGCGACCGCGTCCTGCCAGCCGTGGTAGGCGACGAACGGGTCGTAGGTCTTCACCGTGAGGTAGAAGGCGATCATCCGGCGGGCTTCCAGGACGGCGCGCGCCGGGTCCTCGTCGTCGACCGCGGTGATCAGCCAGCCGTGCTCCAGCCAGCCGTCCGGGGCGCCAGCCGCGGCGGGGCGTATCACGTCGGCCCACCAGCGGGCGGTGAACAGGCCGTGGCCGATCAGGCCGTCAGCGTGCCGCGCGGCGGCGGCGACCATGCCCCGGTTGAAGCCGGCGAACAGCAGCGGCACGTCGAGACGGCCGAGGACCGGAGCCGCCACCCTGGCGTCGACCCGGAAGTGGGGCCCGTCGTGGCGAACCCGCTGCCCGTTCTCGGCGCGCAGCCACGCGCGGACGGCCGCGGCCAAGTCCACCATCCGGGCGGCCGGACGGTCCGCCGGGACCCCGAACCAGTCGCGGTTGATCGAGTACGCCCCCGAGCCGAGGCCGAGGAAGAGCCGGCCCGGGGCCATCCGGTGCAGCGTGCGGATTGCCGAGGCGTGGGCGTAGGGCGTGCGACTGAAGGCGTAGGCGATGCCCGTGCCCACCATCGCTGTCGTGGTGTTCGCGGCCATCTCAGCAAGCAGCATGTACGCGTCGTTGTCGACGAAGTCGCCGGTGCAGAAAGCGGCGACCCCGGCCGCCTCGGCCTCGCGCGCGACCTGGGGTCCCGGCCAGGGCAGTCCGAACCGCACTTCACCTCCCAATAAGTTGACTATTATGACCATATAATGGCTTCATCGACGAGTCGAGGCAAGGCCGGGAAGCCGGGCAGTACGACGCAGGCCGGGGCAGGAAGGTGGCGGTGAGCCAGCGGATGGGCGGTGACTGAGGTGGCCGACGGCCGCGGACGAGATCGCGCCGAGTGCTGGCGGACCGGCCGTCCCGCCCGAGCCAGTGATGTAATCCGCTCATGAGCAGGGCGGGCCGCACGCGACCGGCCGAGGAGGCGGCCCCGACGACGGCGTGGCGCCGCCCGCCGGGGCGCCCGCGCGACCCGATGGCCGAGCAACGGATCCTGGACGCCGCAATCGAGGAGTACCTCGCCGCCGGAATCGCCGGCTTCACCATGGACCGCGTCGCCCGCCGGGCCGGCGTCGGCAAGTCCACCGTCTACCTGCGCTGGCCGGACAAGGACACCCTGCTCGTCGAGAGCGTGCTGGCCCGCTCGGGGGGCATCGAGGACGTCGACACCGGCTCGCTGCGCGGCGACCTGGTCGAACTGGCCGGCAACCTGATGCGCTTCCTGCTCGACCCCGTCGGGTTCGCGTCCCTGCGGGTCGCGGTTGAGTCGGTGGCGACCCGGCCCCACCGTCGCGTCGCCATCGAGATCGGCGAACGGCATCTCGCCGCGGCCACCAGGGTCTTCGAACGGGCCCGCGCCCGCGGCGAGCACGTCGACGAGCACGCCGCCACGCTGCTGACCGACTGCATCTACGGCGCGGTCACCATCCGGGTCCTTCGCCGCGGCCCAGACCAGCACCGGGCGCCAGACGACGCCGACATCACGAACTCCTGCGCGGCCCTGGTGGACAGCCTGCTCCCGCTGCTGGACCGGTAGCGGAGCGGGCTGTCCACCCACCCGGCTCATGTAAGGGACTTCGGGGCTTGATCCGCCCGGGGGCCCCAGGGTTGCATCTGCATCCCGGTTGGTCCGGTGGGTGGCGTTGAGTGCGGTTCTGAGGGTGAGCCTCGTACGACTGATTGCCGCCGCTGGCCTGGCCACGGATGCCCCGGATGAGGGAAGTGGACAGGTCCTTGGAGGCCGGGTCCGGTTGCAGCACATGAGTGGGAGCCGTCGTCAGGCTTGCTCCTTGGGACCCGTGGCCGTGGTGAGCACGCCTGTTCGGGCTGTCCGGAGTCGTGGTCCGGTGTGGTCTGGCGGGAGGAGACGAAGGCGTGCGGCGGCTGGTGGGGATCGATCTGGGGATCGCCTCGGCGCACACGGTGCGGGTGCTCGACGGAGAGGGGAGGGAGGTCTGCCGGCGCAGGTGCGAGCCGACGGTCGAAAGCCTCACGACCGTCGAGGCGGCGGCGCTCGCGGGCGCCGAGCCGGGCACGAGGCTGGAGGTGGTCGTCGAGCCGACCGGGCCGGCGTGGCTGCCGGTCGCGGTGTTCTTCACCGCCCGCGGCCACGTGGTGTTCCGGGTGTCCTCGGCGAAGGCCTCGGACCTGCGGCGCTTCCTGTCGCGGCACGCGAAGTCGAACGGCATCGACGCGGACACGCTGGCCCGCCTCCCGCTGGTGGACCCGGCCGGGCTGCGCCCGCTCGAGCTGCCCGGCGCCGAGCGGGCGGCGCTGGACCGGCGGGTACGGGCCTGCGACCGGCTGACCCGAGCCGGCGCGGACCACAAGGTCCGCCTGCGTGACCTGGTCCGCCAGCTGATGCCGACCGGCCCGCTCGGCGACGACATCGGCCGCGCCGACCTGGCTGTCCTCGAACACTACGCCGACCCGCGGGCGCTGCTCGCCGCCGGCGAGGACACCCTGACCGAACTGGTCGTCAAGGAGTCGCGCAACCACCTCGGCGCGCCCCGGGCCCGCCGCTGGACCGAGGCGGCCACCGCCGCGGTCGCCCTCTACGGCGACCACCCCGCGATGCCCTACGCGGACCTGGCCGCCGAGGTCGCCACCGAGGTCCGCCTCCTGCGCGCCCTCGAGGCCGAACTCGCCCACGCCGCGGCCCGGGAGGAGGCCTACCGCTGGGCCGACCCCGGCCAGCTCGCCCGCACCCTGCCCGGCCTGTCCACCGTCGGCGGCCCGGTCCTGGCGGCCGTCGCCGGCGACGCCGGCCGCTTCCCCTCGGGGGCGCACTTCAAGTCCTACCTCGGCCTGGCCCCCCGCGCGTCCGAGACCGGCAACACCGACCGCAAGGGCCAGCCCATGTCCAAGGCCGGCAACCGGCTCGCCCGCTCGATCCTGATCCGTGCCGCCGACCACGCCCGCAAGCAGGACCCCCAGCTCGCCCGGGTCTACTACACGATGATGGTCGAACGCGGCGCCGACCACCTCAAAGCACTCTGCGTGGTCGCCGGCCGGCTCGCCGAACGCACCTGGGCCGTGCTCGACCGGCGCGTGCCCTACACGATCTGCGACGTCGACGGCACCCCCGCCACCACCGACCAGGCCAAGAAGATCATCGCCGAGCGGTGGACCGTGCCGCCCGAGGTCCGCGCCCGCAGGCGCAGCACCAAGACCAGGACGAAGACGGGGAAGGCCCCTCAGCAAGCCCCCACAAGGCATGACACACAGCGCGCCCGAAGCGCGCGAACACGAGGCGACCTTCCCCACCCCCTCGTC
>JADGHD010000520.1 GCA_019689615.1 Frankia sp.
GTCGACCTCGTGCCGGCGGTCCAGGACGTGAGCGGCACGATCAGCGACGCCATCTCCGGCACCTTCACGCCCGGACCCCAGGCCACGCTCACGGGCAGCATTGCCGATGGTCTCACCGGCTCGCTCGCTGCGTCTGTTGACATCGAGCTTTGGCGCGACGGCGCGATCACAGGCACAGTCGAGGGGACGCTGGCTCCGTCGGTCGAGATCATGCCATTCGGCACGATTGATGACGCCCTGGACGGCACGCTCGCGCCGTCCGTTGAAGCCGACGCCGGTGGCGTGATCGAGGACTCTCTTGACGGCACACTCACCTCCGGCATCGCGGCCGCCGCCGCTGGCGTGATCGAGGGGACCATGGACGGCACGCTCGCGCCGTCCATTGAGGCGTATCGTACCGAGATCGGCGGGCTGCGACTCGACGTGGGCCCGCCGCAGGGCGAGCCGATCGCGTCGATCTTCCCGGTGCTCAAGGCCGAGCTGACCTGGGCGCTCAATGACATTGGTTCGTTCAGTGTGGCGTTGCCGGTTACAGCCGCTGGCGCCGACCGAGCGGACGCCGGCATGGAAGCGCGCGTCATCCGCGAGGGGGAAGGAGAGATTTACCGTGGCCTCATCGCGTCCCGGCGCGTGGTGCTCGAGGATGACGGGCCGGTGATCGAGCTCGAAGGTTATTCCACCGCGCGCGAGCTCGCCTACCGCACCACTCAGATCAACTGGCGCATCGACGCCGAGTCGCTCGCGGCGGCCGCAGCGGCGCTCATCGCTGATACCGGATGGTCCGTCACGGCCGACGCTGAGGTCATCAACGATCTGGTCTCCGCCGAATTCCAGGGCGTCACCCGGTTCGACGCGATGACGAGCCTGGCTCAGCAGGTGTACCGCCACGTGCGGCCGATGCCCGTTGAGCGGCGGATCGAGATCACCAAAGGCGAGCGAGACTCAGGTCTCCGCTGCATGCTGCTCCCCGAGTGGCCCTACGGTGCCGATGATGAGGACGCGATCCTACCAATCGCGCGCATCCGGGTTTCGCGCCGCGATGAGGACGTCGTGACGCGGGTTATCCCGGTCGGCGCCGGCGAAGGGCCGGCCGCGCTCACGCTGCGATGGGCCACGCGCACGAGCCCGTACCCGATCCAGACGATGGTAGGCCCCGACGGAGGGACGCTCTATTACCTGGAGGATGCCGCGGCATCGGCGACGTATGGCACTCGCGAACGCGTCATCGCGTTTAAGGATGTCACGCCGCTCGCCAACTCAGCGGCGGAACTCGAACGCGCCGCGAATGTGCTCTACGACCTGGCGGCCGCCTGGCTGCAAGCGCGCACCAGCCCGCGCGTTGAATGGGCGGTCACGGTGGGGGGCACTCTACGGCTGCGTGACCCACTCTCCGGCGCCTGGCGGCTCATGCCGGGGGACATGGTGCGGCTGGTCGCGCGCGGGGCCATTGACGATTGGGACGGCAGGCGGGTATTCGTTGACCTCGATACCGACGCGTTCGTACGGGAGATAACCCGACGCTGGGAAGGGGACGCGGAGGAGGTCGATCTAACGCTCACCGATACCAGCCGGGTCGTGCGCGATGATGACCTGCTCGCCGACGTGGTCGATCGTGTCTGGGCGGTGGCGGTCGCGCAAAAAACCGTGCCGGTGCGAGAGATTCACGGGCCGTTCCGCCAAACGCTCGATGCCAGCTCGCCGGTCCGGATGAGCGTGGACTGGGACGCGAATGTCCGGTTCCTTCATCAGGCGAAACTGGTCATCGTGTGCCGACGCATCAGGGCCAACGCGACCACGGCGGCCGCCGGCGGGGGGCAAACAACGAGCGCCGGCACCGCCCATAGTCACACGGTCAGCGGCCAGACAGCGCAATCCGGCGGCGGGGGCACCAGCTCAGCCGGCACGTCACACAGCCACGCGTTGAGCGGCCTCACCGACAGCGTCCTACTCGGGCACCTGCACGCCTGGGCGACGGTTAGCCCGACCGAGAGCTGGACTGACCCGCCGTTCCGGCAGCAGTTCGTCAGCGCGGATTCGGGCGGCAACCCCTTCGGCTTCTATGTCGGGCGCGGCGGCGCGGGCGGGTCAACCGGGCTGAACACCGACTTCGTACAGCAAAACCACAGCCACGGCGTGAGCGGCGTCACCGCGTCCAACGAGGCTTCCCATACGCACACCGTGCCGGCGCACTCGCACAGCGTGTCGACCACTACCAGTTCGGCCGATACCTCGCACACACACAACGTTGCCGCCCATACCCACGCGTTGCAGTACGGGATTTTCGAGGGCACGTATCCAAGCGGGATCGCGCTACGGGTGCTTGTCAACGGGACGGACGTTACCGAGGCGCTGGGCGGGCCGTGGAGCCCGTCCGAGGGCGCGCCGCTCACGCTCGATATCACGCAGTGGCTCCAGGAGCCGGATGGGCGGCCGCGCCAGCAGGCGAACACCGTTGAGGTGCAGGGGGCCAGGTTGGTCGACGTGGAGCTGACGGTCAAGAGCCTCATTGCGATCGCGACCGTCGTCCCGATCTAGAAAGGAGAAGATATGCAGTTCACACTCGACCCGCAGCAGCCGATCGAAATGCTCACCGACGGGTCGTACATCGCGCACGTGGTCTGGTATGAGGACGATGCCGACCCGGAGCGGGACACGCCGGCGCTGCACGATCAGGTGCGGCTGCCGTACTGGCACCTCTACCAGAACGATGAAGAGCGAGAGCAGTACCTTCTCGCCGTCATTGCGGCGCGGCATGAAGAGCTGCTGCGTGAACGGCAGCTCCGCGAGCAGAGCCGTGCGGCGGTCCCGCCGCGCATCCACGCGCTCGCGGGCGTGGCACACCGGATCACGGCCACGGGCGAGATGCGGCTACGGCGCCGCGTTGTTGAAGAGAGCGTCGTGACACCGGAGGTGCCGGATGCGTCTGGTCGCAATTCCATTCCTGGTCCGTCGCGCTGACGGGTTGATCGCCCGCGTGATCGAATCGGATGGCGTGACCGAGCAGGGGCGCTGGGTGGGGCCGTTCGCGGACGCGGACGAGGTGCGGCTGTGGCTGGAGGTGCTGGCGAACGAGGCTCTGGAGGTGGTGACGCCGACGGAGCTGGGGCTGCCGGCGGAGCTGGCGGTGCTACGTGAGGTGAGCCGGCAGGCGGACGCCTGTCGGCGGGAGCGAGGAGCGTGATCAGCAATGGGTCGGGATGGGATGATGGATTTGGCCGCCTGGGCGGTTCGGGTGCTGGCAGCCGGCGCGGCGGCGGTGTGGGGAGGGCTGACGCCGATGGTGCAGGTGCTCATCGCCCTAATGGCGCTGGACATCGTGACCGGCGTGCTGGCCGCCTACGTCACCCGGTCACTCAGCTCGGATGTCTCGTTCCGAGGGGTGGCGCGCAAAGGGATCGTGCTGGTCGTCGTGGGCGCCGCCGCCGTCGTGCAGGAACCGACGGGGGTGCCGCTGGCGGATGCGGTGGCCGGATTCTATATCGCCCATGAGGGGATTTCTCTCCTCGAAAACACCGCGCGCGCCGGGCTGCCGGTGCCGGCCGTATTGCAGGCGGCGCTGGAGAAATTGTCACCTGAGACGCCCGAGGCGCCCGATCGCCCTGACCGAACGGAGCGGCACTCATGAGCGGTATCCTGGTGGGGCCGGCCGTGATTCGGGCCGGTGAGCCGGACTGGGAAGCCAATCGCGCCATTGTGCGGGCGATGCGGGCGGAGATCGCCCGGGTGCGCACTCCAATTGGGTTCGGGTTCCGGCCGGAGCGGCTGACGGACCTCATTACTGACGGTGTGCGCACGGTGCTACTGTGTGGTGAGGATGGGGACGTGACCCCGGAGCGCACCTGGCAGGATCTCGCGCGCTGG
>JADGHD010000017.1 GCA_019689615.1 Frankia sp.
GGGGTGCCCGCGCCGGGGGGGGGGGGGGGGGGGGGGGGGGGGTCGCCGCGGCGCCCGGCGCCGCGTTCCGCTCGGCTGGCCTGTTCGCCCCGCTCCGTCCGTTCGGCCCGCTCGGGCGTGTCCGGCTGGCCGTTGGCCACAGTTTGGGTCACCTACTTTCGAGCCACTGGATCGCCGGAGATACGCTTCCGGCCGGATGTCGGTGTGCGGCTCCGATCCTACGGGCCCGCACCCGGCCGTCCTTTCGGCCAGATCCCGCCGTCTGGCCGCCCTGCCAGCCCGGGGATGTAAATCCGATGTATCTGCAGCACGGATGCCGATGGCCACGCTGACTGTCGCCCTCGTCACCCCGCTCACAGGTCCCGACGCCGCGCAGGGACTTGCCGCCCTGCGCGGCCTGACGCTGTGGGCGCGTGATGAACGTCTGCCGGTGCCCTGGACGGACATCAGTGTTACCGCGTATGACGCCTACCCCGATCCGGCGAAGGCGATGCGGACGGCGACAGCCGCCCGACCCAGCGCAATTATCGGCCCTTACGGGCGCCGTGCCGCTCTCGCCGCGGCTGCCGCTACTGACCGGCTGATGTTCAATGCCAGCGCGCCGACCAACCGTTTCATGCGGCAGTCGTACCCAAAAGTGATCAATGTGGCGGCGCCGGCTTCGACCTGGCCACGGCAGGTGCTGGCGCTCGTCCGTTCGGTTGACCGCACCGCGCGCAAGGCCGCGGTGCTGCTCGAACAGGGCGATTTCGCGGTGGAGGCGACCGCCGGGATCAAGGTGGCCGCCCGCTCGCTCGGCTTCGAGGTCACGACCAGCGTTTTCGGCCCCGGCCAGGCGGCGCTCGCGGCCAGCCGGCTACCGTCGGCCGACGTGCTGATCGTGCACGCCGACCCGGACGCGGAGCTGAGCGCGGCCAGCGCGCTGCTGCGCCGGCCCTGGCGGGCGGCGGCGTTCTCGACCGCGGTGAGCGCGCAGGCGGCGGCGAGCTTCGGCGACTTCTCCGACGGCCTGCTGGCGCCGGGAAGCTGGAACCCGGACGACACCGCCGAGGTGCAGACCGGGCCGACCGCCCGCCAGTTCAACGCCGACTTCATCGCCCTGCACGGCACCGCGCCGACCGCGACCGCCGCGTGGACCTACGTCACCGGGCTGATCCTGGGCGCCTGCATCCGCTACAGCGGCGGGGCCGACGACACCTCGGTGGCGGCCGCGGCCCGCGGGCTGGACACGACCACGCTGCTCGGCCGGTTCCGGCTGGACCAGACGACCGGGCTGCAGGTCGGCCACCAGATCCCGATCGTGCAGTGGCAGTCCGGCGCGTCCTGGACGGTCTGGCCGCGCGAGCAGGCGCGGGCGAAGTTCGCCCATCCCCGCTGGCAGGCCAGGACGCCGTCGCCGCTGCCGCGAGGCGTGCGCTGACGCCGGTGGCCCGCTGTACTGGTGCCATGACGGCACGGGTGGCATGACGGTGGGGCCGACCAGCGGGCCGGCGGCCGCGCCCCCGGGCCCACCGGCTCCTCCCGTTCCACCTCCCGGCCAGCCCCGCGACCAGGGTCCCAGTCAGGGCCGGGGTCCCGACGAGCGCGCGACCGCCACGGCGGACGCCGCCCTGCGGCGCCGGCTGCGCCGCCGGCGGCTGCTGCGCAGCGCCGTGGGGCTGGCGGTGGTGGCCTTCGTCCTGGCGACGGCGCGGCTGTTCGTGTTCCCGCAACAGGACAGACCGGCCAAGGTGGACGCGATCGTGATGTTCGCGGGCAGCCCGGGCCGGCTGGAGCTCGCGGTCTCGCTCGCCCGGGCCGGCTACGCCCCGGTGCTCGCGGTCTCCCAGCCGACGCCGCAGGACGCCTGCCCGCCCGACACGATCCCCGGCGTGAAGGTGATCTGCTTCGCGCCGCACCCGCTGACCACCCAGGGCGAGGCCCGCTGGACCGGCCAGGCCGCGGCGGAACGCGGCTGGCGCTCGATCATCGTCATCACCTCGACCCCGCAGGACACCCGGGCCCGGCTGCGGCTGAGCCGCTGCTACGACGGCGATGTCCGGATCGTCCCGGTCGACCCGAGCACCCGGGCCGACTGGGCGTACATGGTCACCTACGAGTGGGCAGCGACCATCAAGGCGCTGGTCCTGCAGCGGGACTGCTGACCAGGCCGGACGGCGGCCCGCCCGCCGGGCGATGGGCTGTGGCCGGCCCGGGTCAGCCGGTGCCGTACGGCCCTGGGCGCACGCCGGGGGCGTAGGCGCCGGTGCCGTTCATGCCGGCGTTCAGGCTGCCGGTCATCCCCCCGGCCATCGGCGGGCGGGCCTGCTCGGTCATGGCCTGACTCACCTTGGACGCGATCGCCTCGGTCAGCCGGATCGCCTGGGTCAGCGAGAGGTTGAGCACGATCTCGCTGTCGTCGGTCATCGCGAAGCGCACCGACACATCCGCCATGGTGGTTCCTCTCGGTCGCCTCGACTACGGGACGCGCACCGTTCCACGATCCCCGATCGGGGCGGCCCGGGTGCACGCGACCCCCTGTGGCCAGCCCGGTGGTAACGCCACGAGCACAGCGGGTTGCTGGCCGTGCCGAGAGCTGCCGCGACCACGTACGGCTACTGTCCGTACTGAGGGTTGCTACCCGTACCGAGGGTTACTGCGCGTACTGAGCATTGCTGCGTCTACCGAGGGTAGACGAGCACCGTGACCGAGCAGACCAGGACCGCCAGCGCCGCCGGACGCCGGGCGCGGCTGGCCGGCCACCCGCGCCGGGCGGGGCTGGCGCCGCGGCACCGGCCGAGCCGCCCGGCACCACCACCGGCCTGGCCGGCCGTCTCCGTGGTGATGCCGTGCCTGAGCGAGCAGGACTCGGTCGCCGAGTGCGTCCGCCGCGCCAGGGACGGGCTCGCCGCGGCCGGGCTGACCGGTGAGGTGGTGGTCGTCGACAACGGCTCCACCGACGACTCGCCGCGCCGGGCGGCCGAGGCGGGCGCCTGGGTCGTCCGGGAGCCACGGCGCGGCTACGGCAACGCCTACCTCTCCGGCTTCGCCGCGGCCCGGGGCCACTACCTGGTGATGGGCGACGCGGACGGGTCGTACGACTTCGGCGAGCTGCCCCGGCTGCTGGGGCCGCTGCGCTCGGGCAGCGCCGACTACGTGCTCGGCTCCCGGTTCGCCGGCCGGATCCTGCCGGGCGCGATGCCGTGGACCCACCGGGTGATCGGCAACCCGGTGCTCACCAGGCTGCTCAACGAGCTGTTCGGGCTGCGCACCTCGGACGCGCACTCGGGGATGCGGGCGTTCACCCGCGCCGCCTACCAGCGCATGGCGCCCCGCCAGGGTGGGATGGAGCTCGCCAGCGAGCTGGTCGTCGCGGCGGCGGCCAGCCGGCTCCGGATGGCCGAGGTGCCGATCACCTACCACCCGCGGGCCGGGCAGTCGAAGCTGCACGCCATGCGGGACGCCGGCCGACACGTCCGTTTCATGCTCGGCTACGCCTGGGAAATGCGGCGGAAGCGGCGTCATAGTCAACCGTAGACTGGGCGTCATGACGCACAGTGGCCGCAAGATCTCGCTCACCGGGATCAAGCCAACGGGCGAGCCGCATCTGGGCAACCTGATCGGGGCGATCCGCCCGGCACTGGAGCTGGCCTCGGACTACGAGTCGATCTACTTCATCGCCGACTACCACGCCCTGACCTCGGTCCGTGACCGGACCGAGCTGGCGACCTGGACCCGGTCGGTGGCGGCCACCTGGATCACCATGGGCCTCGACCCAAAGCGGACGATCTTCTACCGCCAGTCCGACGTCCCGGAGATCTTCGAGCTGACCTGGGTCCTGTCGTGCGTCACCGGCAAGGGCCTGATGAACCGCGCGCACGCCTACAAGGCCGCCCGGGACCGCAACGCCGCCGCCGGGCTCGCCGACCTGGACGCCGGGATCAACATGGGGCTGTTCAACTACCCGGTGCTGATGGCCGTCGACATCCTGATCATGGAGGCGGACGTCGTCCCGGTCGGGCAGGACCAGGTGCAGCACCTCGAGTACGCGGCCGACATCGCCGGCTCGTTCAACCACCTGTACGGCGACGTCTTCTCCTTCAAGATCCCAATGGCGGTCACCCCGCCCGGCGATTCCGGCCGGACGCTGCCCGGCGTCGACGGCCGCAAGATGAGCAAGTCGTACGGGAACACGATCCCGCTGTTCGCACCGGAGAGCCGGCTGCGCAAGCTGATCCGTTCGATCAAGAGCGACAGCACCCCGATCGAGGCGCCCAAGGACCCGGACAGCTCGGCGGCCTTCCAGCTCTTCGAGAATTTCGCCACGCCGGCCGAGGTCGCCGACATGCGCCAGCGGCTGCTGGCCGGCGGCACCGGCTGGGGCGAGCTGAAGAACGCCCTGTTCGAGGTGCTCAATCGCCAGCTCACCCCGCTGCGCGAGCGCTACCTGGAGCTGATGGCGCCGGACAGCGAGCTCGACGGGCTGCTCGCCGAGGGGGCGGAGCGGGCCAGACAGCGGGCGCGTCCGGTGTTGGCCGGCGTCCGCCGCGCGATCGGCATCGACCCGCTCTGACCACGCGCGACCCGTCCAGACGTCAGGCAGCCGACCCTGCGACCGGACTGCCGAAATTCACGCCGGCGGCCGATAATCTTCAGCGCCGGGGCATGATGGACGGGGCCAGCACCGGGCCCGACCGGGCACGAAGGGCGAGGCGATGGCGGGACTGGACGGATTCCGGGTCGTGGTGGCCGCGGGCCGCGGCAACGAGGCCGGAGTCGTGGTCCGGCTGCCCGGTGTGCTGATCGTCGCCAGGTCGGGCCGGCCGGAGACGGCCGAGACCGCGCGGCGGCTGCTGGACCTGTGCGCCGAGGTGGTCGCGGAGAGCGGCACCGCGCCGAACGCCGACCGCCGCGCGCTCGCCCGCCGGGTCGCCGGCCTGCTGGCCGCGGCCGACCCCGACCAGGTGCCCGACTTCGCCCTGCTCACCACCGTCGGCCAGCGGATCGCCGCGATGGTGCACGGCGCGATGGACGTGGTCGCCGCCGGCACCAGCCCGCTGGCCCTGTCCGGGATCGAGTCCGCCACCTGGGTCGACCGGCTGCTGCCCGACGGGATCACCCAGATCGACGTCGGCCCGAGCGGGGCCGCCGGCGCCGGCCACGACCAGCAGTTCGCCCAGTACGCCGGTTTCCCGCTGGACCTGCGGGTCGGCGCGGTGCCGGGCGTCGGCGCGAGCCTGCTCCCGCCGGCGCGGGACGCGGCGCCGCTGCCGGTGCCGAAGTCCGCCGCGGACGACCTGCTCGCCGGCTACGGCGGGCCACGCGAGCCGGCGACCGCAGCCGAGCGCATCCCGCTGCCCACCGAACGCGCCCCCGAGCAGCAGTCGAGCGTCCCGCCGGCCCTGGCGCCGCTGCTGAACAAGGAGGAGCAGGCGCACCGGGCCCGCTCGGGCGCCGAGCCGACCCAGGCCGCCGACTACGACGAGCTGGCGGACGACTACCACGAGGACCCGCCGACCGAGCTCGCGGCCCCGTCGGCGGTGGCCGGCGGCCGCGACGTCGGCGCCGGCCACACCTCGGGCGAGCTGACCGACGAGCACGAGGCGCTGACCCAGCTTCCCGGCCAGACGTTCACCGTCTCGGACCTGATCGACGACTCCGACGCGCCGACCATGCTGCCCACCGGCAACCAGGCGCAGGTCGAAGGAGTGCTCTGCGCGAAGGGGCACTTCAACGACCCGAAGAAGCTGTACTGCGCGGAGTGCGGCGAGTCGCTGCCCGCCGGCACGGACGGCCGCTCGGTCTGGCGGCCCCGGCCGCCGGTCGGCGTGCTGGTGTTCGACGACGGCCAGACCGTGCCCGTCGACATCGACCTGGTGATCGGCCGGCAGCCGGACCGCGACGACGCCGTGCGCAACGGGACCGCCCGGGCGCTGCCGGTCGAGGACGGGGAGAGCGCCGTCTCCCGGGTCCACGCCGTCATCACGCTCAACGGCTGGGACGCGGTGATCACCGACCGCGGCTCGGCGAACGGCACCTACATCGCGCCGCCGGAGGCGACCGTGTGGACCCCGCTGGAGCCCTTCCAGCCGGCGCCGCTCGTGCCTGGCACCCGAGTCCAGGTCGGCAAGCGTACCTTCGTCTTCAACAACCCCGTCAACGCCTGACGCGCGCCCCTCGGGAGGTACCGCGTGCCCGAACAAGCAGCCCCCGCGGACACCCTCGGCGCCGACGACGACCTCACGCCGCCGGCTCCCCCCGCCCACGACGAGGCGGCCGGGAGGCCCAGGCGGTTCAGTTGGCGACTGTGGGCGCCGCTCGCGCTGCTCGTCGCGGCGGCGCTGGTAGCCGGTGGGTACGGGCTGCGCGGGCTGATCAGCGGCGCGCCGGGCAACGACTCCGTGGACGCCGGGTTCCTGCGGGACATGTCCGAGCACCACGCCCAGGCCGTGCAGATGGGCATGCTCGAGTTCAGCCACGGCGAGGACCCGGACATCATCGCGGTCGCCCAGGACATCGCGCTGTCCCAGCAGCGGGAGATCGGCGTGATGTCCGCCTGGCTCACCGAGTGGGGGCTGCCGACCACGGCACCGGGTGAGCCGATGCGCTGGATGACCGACGCCGTGGCGAGCGGCGGCCACGACCACGGCACCGAGGGCGGGGACGGCACGGCCCGGATGCCGGGGATGGCGACCGAGGCGGAGATGGCCGATCTGGCCGCGGCCCGTGGCCGGGACAGCGACGTGCTCTTCCTCCAGCTGATGATCCGCCACCACGAGGGCGGGGTGGCGATGGCCCAGTACGCGTCGCTGCACGCGGAGACCGACCAGGTCCGCACGATCGCCCGGGCGATGGTCGTCGTCCAGTCGTCTGAGATCGAGATCATGCAGAAGGCCCTGGAGCGGCTGGGCGTCCCGCGGGTCTGAGCCGGCCGCAGGCGGGCGGAGCGGACCGACCGGGCAAAGGCCCGCTAATCCGCATCCGATACGCTTGCTGCCGTTCGGCAGGTATCCGGCCTGCCGTGACCCCAGGCCGGCGGGCTCGAACGTGCGCGCCGCACCCCTCGTGAGGTCCGCACCCGCATGTCAGGTCAGCTCGCCCGTGCCCGGCGCCGTCTGCGCCGCATGTGGTCCAGGCCGCGCCGGGTGTTGTACGCAGCGCGGCGCGGGTGGCCGGGAGCGCGCCGGGTGCGCGTCGAGCTGCTGGCCGGGCTGGTCACCGCGCTGGCGCTGATCCCGGAGACGATCTCGTTCTCGGTGGTCGCCGGCGTCGACCCGGCGGTCGGGCTGTTCGCCTCGTTCACCATCTCCGCGGTGATCGCCTTCACCGGCGGCCGGCCGGCCATGATCTCGGCGGCCGCTGGCTCGATGGCGCTGGTGGCCGCCCCGCTGGTGCGCGACCACGGCGTGCAGTACCTGTTCGCCGCGACCATCGGCGTCGGCCTGCTGATGTTCGTGCTCGGCATGCTCGGCGTCGCCCGGCTGATCCGGTTCGTGCCGCGCACCGTGATGATCGGGTTCGTCAACGCGCTGGCGATCCTGATCTTCATGGCCCAGATGCCACACGTGTTCACCGACCACTGGGTCGTCTACCCGCTGGTCGCCGGCGGGATCGCGGTGCTGCTCGTACTGCCCCGGCTGACGAAGGCGCTGCCCGCGCCGCTCGCGGCGGTCGCCCTGCTCACCCTGGTGGCGACGACGTTCGACCTCGGCGCGCCGACGGTCGGCGACGAGGGCGAGCTGCCCGACGGCCTGCCGGTGCCCGGCCTGCCGGACATCCCGCTGACGCTGGAGACCGCGCGGATCCTCGCGCCGTACGTGCTGGCGCTGACCGCCGTCGGCCTGCTGGAGACGCTGCTGACGGCCCAGATCGTCGACCGGATGACCGACACCAGGCACGACGCGAACCGCGAGGCCTGGGGCCTGGGCGTGGCCAACGTGGTGAACGGCTTCCTGGGCGGGATGGCCGGCTGCGCGATGATCGGGCAGACGATCCTGAACGTGTCGGCCGGCGGCCGCGGCCGGCTGTCCACGTTCGCCGCCGGCGGCTTCCTGCTGTTGCTGGTGCTGCCGCTGCACGCGGTGGTCGGGCTGATCCCGATGGCGGCGCTGGCCGCGGTGATGATGGTCGTCGCGGTGATGACCTTCGACTGGAACAGCGTCCGCCCGGCCACGCTGCGCCGGATGCCGCGCGGCGAGACCCTGGTGATGGTCGCGACCGTGGCGGTCGTCGTGCCCAGCCGCAACCTGGCCTACGGCGTGCTCGTCGGGGTGGTCCTGGCGGCGCTGCTGTTCACCCGCAAGGCGGCCCGGCTGGTCAACGTCACCAGCGTGCTCGACCCGGACGGCGGCGTGCGGATCTACGCCGTGCAGGGCCCGCTGTTCTTCGCCTCCACCAACGAGCTGGTCACCGCGTTCGACTACGCGCACGACCCGCCCCGGGTGGTGATCGACCTGTCCGACGCCGACGTGCTGGACTCGGCGGCCGCGGCGGCCCTGGACGACGTCCTGCACCGCTACGCCGAGCGCGGCCGCACCGCCGAGATCACCGGCGTCGACCGCGGCAGCGCCGCCGCCCTGCGCTCGATGCCCAGCTACGCCAGCGGCCACCAGGCCTGACCCCGGCGGCGCGACCCGCGCCGGCACATGGCCCCGGCCGGGCGCGCCTCAGTCGGCCGGGGCGGTGGCCAGCCAGTCGGCCAGCTCGAGGGGGTCCGGGTCGGGCCGGCCGAGCCCGCGCACCGCGGCGTGCAGCGCGTAGGCGAGCTCGGGGCGGGCCACGACCGGGTCGGCGTCCCCGTGGATGGCCTGGCGGGCCAGGGCGAGCCCCACCCACGGGTCCAGGTTCTCCGGCTCCTTGCGGATCAGGTCGGCGTAGCCGGCCCCGGCGGTCGCCGGGTCGCCGGTCAGCAGCGCCACGTCGGCCGCGCTGGCCCCGGCGACGGCCGCCGCGAGCGCCCCCGGCTCCCCCGCCAGCCGGCGGAACCGGTCCGGTTCGCGCAGCCGCAGCAGGGCCAGGCTGAGCCGGGCGTGCGTGGTGAACTGGGGGGTGCCCGCGCGCAGGTCGTCGCCGCCGGGCGGCGGCGTCAGCCGCGGGCAGCGCCCGCCCGCCGACCAGGCCGCGAGCAGCTGGTCGAGCGCCACCGGGTCCGGCCGGACGTTGGTCAGCCGCCAGGTGATCCGGTGGTCCGCGTTCGCCCCCCGCGCCAGCTCCTCGGCCCAGGCCGGGACCTCATCCGCGCTGATCACGGCCAGCCGCGCGCGCATCCCGGCGAGGAAGCGGTGGCCCGGCGCGGTGAGCGTGCCGGAGCGGACGATGCTGTCGAGCACCCCGCCCAGCCCGGCCCGCCAGCGGGCGTACTCGAAGTGGGCCAGCCGGGCGCCGACGTCGTCGGCCGACGCGCGGTGGACGTTCCAGAAGTCGATCAGGGTGAGGAACGCGTAGGCGCCCTGGATAAGGCCGGGCACCGGGCGCGGGTCCCGTCGCCAGGGCGAGTAGTAGCAGGTCCGCCGCTCCGGCACGAACAGCGGCACCAGGTCGAGCAGCGCCGACAGCCGGCTGTGCGCCAGCTCGTGCACCAGGGAGGCGGCCATGGCCAGCCCGCTGTGCGGCAGCGTCAGCGCGACCGCGCCGTAGGCGTCCGCCGACGACGCGCTGAGCTCCTGGCCGGCGCCAAACCCGCCCGCCAGCGGCACGAGCGAGAGCAGGGCCGGCGCGATCGCCTCGGCCCGCCGCGGGTGCCAGGTCACCAGGATCCGCCACCCCTCCTCCAGCCGGGATTGCCACTCGGTTAGCTCGGCGCCGGTCAGCCGGGAGGTGGCCGGGGCGTGGTGGAAGTTGCGGAACGGGTCGATGTCGTCCAGGTCGACGACGAGGCGCCGGCCGCCGCTCTCGGTCACCAGCCGCCGCAGCGGCAGCCAGGGCGGCCCGTCGGCCAGCGCCTGCCGGCTGGCGACGTCCAGGCGCAGCCGGACCACGGGGTGGCCGCCGGATCCGCCGGCCGGGCGCACGGTGACGCTCGCCTGGCCGCTGCCGGGAGCGAGGAAGCGCACCTCGATCCGCACCCAGCCGGCCAGCGGCGCGACCTGGGCGAGGCCGAGCGTCGGGAGCATCAGCGCGCCGCCGGGCGCGTAGCCGGTGACCGCGCAGTCCTGCCCGGCCCGCAGTGCCGCGGCCGCCGCGACCGAGCCGAAGTAGCCGACCTGGCTGGCCAGCTCCGCCGCCGCGGGATCGGTCGCGTCGGCTCCGGCTGGGCCGATCGCGTCGCTGGACAGCTCGCGCAGGCAGCGCATCCCCCAGGTGCCCAGCTGCGGGTGCAGCAGCAGGTCGTTCACGGCGGAGCGAACCTGGTGGTGCGCTCGGCGCAGCACGGCCGCCGCCTCGGCCAGCCCCGCCCGGTCGGCCAGCGCCGGCACCCGGCTGGCCGCCGCCTCGACCAGGGCGCGTATCAGCAGCATCCGCTTGCTGAGTTGCGCAGCGGGCAACGTCGGGACCGCGGCCTCGCCGGCCGCCAGCGCGTCCAGCTCCGCCAACGTCACCCGGTGCGGCACCAGCTCCGGGCCACGCGCCCCGGCGCCGTCCAGAGCCTCCCCGGCCGGCGCCGCGCCGGACGGCGCCTCATCCGGTGGCGCTGCGCCGGAGGGCGCCTCATCCGGTGGCATGGCGCAGCCGGGAAAGTGTGTCGACGAGGTCCACCCGGACCCTCCGCTCGATGTGCGTAATCAGGGCGAGCAGGTCCGGACAGTAGACCGAGGGGTTGCGGTAGCCGGCACCGGCCCGGTAGCGATGCGGGTAGTAGCCGCCACCGCAGACCCGGCCCACCGGGCAGGCCTGGCACGCCGGCGCGAGGGCGGCCATGCCGAGCTGGCGGGCGGCCACCCCGGGCTGCCTCAGGGCCTCGTCGAACGGGTGCCGGAACACGTCGAGGCCGGTGTCGGCCGCCCCGTCGTAGGCCGCCCGCAGGGTGTCCACCTGTTCCAGCGAGCCGTCGGTCTCGATGACGAGCAGGGTGGCCGGGGCGAGCCCCACCGACTCGACCGCGCCGCGCCCACCGAGCAACAACGAGATGAGCGTGCTGAACAGCCGGATGTCGGTCTCCTGCCGGGGGGAGTCATACCAGCGGTCGAACAGCCGGACGAGCCAGTCCGCGTACGGCGTGGTCGCCGGGTCGTCGGTGGGCCGGCCAGGCGGCGGCGTGCTCCAGGTGCCGTGCGGCAGCAGCACGTCGATCGCGGGCGGGTCGTACTTGAGCAGCTCGGCGTAGACGTCGAGCGGGTCGGCGGACAGGTCGACCACGGCCAGCACCCCGGCGAACAGCCGGCGGTAGCGCGGCGAGCCCAGCAGCCGCAGCCCGCGGGCCGCGTCGGCGTGGCTGCCCCGGCCGTCGGCGCGCGGGCGTCGCCGGTCATTCACCTCGCGCGGGCCGTCCAGGCTGACCCCGACCCGGATGTCGTGCTCGGCCAGGGCGTCCAGCATGGCCGGCGTCAGGAGCAGCCCGTTGGTCTGCGCTGACAGCCGCAGCCGGGTTCCCGGCCGGACCGCGGCGCGCAGCGTGCCGGCAAACCACGAGATGAACGCGGCCCCGGCCAGCAACGGCTCACCACCGTGCAGCACGACGTCCACGGTCGGCAGGTCGTGAGCGCCGGCGTGTTCGGCGATCCGGTCGGCGACGCGACGGGCGGTGTCGCGGCTCATCACCCGCGGTTGCTCCCGCCAGCCGGCCCCGTCCGAGGCATACACGTAGCAGTACGAGCAGGCCAGGTTGCACCGGCTGTGGATTTTGACGATGAACTGCCGGAATGGGCGCGGCCGCCAGCCGCCGCTGGCCAGTCCGGCCACGTCCAGCAGGTCGCGGGGCCATTCCGGCGGGCGGACGGGCACGCCGGCCCCGGAAACCAGCGGCCAGGTCGCGGGCGCCGCCGAGGACATGGTGCAGACCCGGTTGGTCAGATGTTCGACTGGAACCCCGCGAGCGTCTCCTCCGGGTGGCGCGCCTCCCGCAACAACCGGCGCAGCGACTCGGTGAGGACGTCGCTTTCCAGCCCTTCCAGCTCGGAGAGGTCGAGCCGCGCGAGATCGACGAGAGCCGACTCGAACGAGGTGGGCTCCGCAGCCATGGCACTCCCCTTCAATAAGCCGGGCGGCCAGGCCTTGGCCTCCCCCCACCGACCTGTTCCCTGAGCCACGCTGCCAATTGGCAGGCTCGTCCGGTTCAGGGATTTTTTACCGAGCCCCACGGGCGTCCGGCCGATCCTAACAGGGCCGACCTATTCGCCCCAGCACCCGCTGCGCGAACGCGCGAGTCGGCGGCACACCACTCGGCGGGCCGTGGGAAAACACCGCTACAGGACCGTCGCGCCGCGGCGCCCAGCGCGAGAGCATTGGTTTACGCGATTGCTGCCCTGATCTACTTGGGCGCGACCTTTGTCGCCGTGGTGGAGCTTTGGCTCGTTGTTGTCTCGAACCCTCCCCACCAGGACGCTACGCCGTGAGCGTGCCACCGTGCATTCTCAGCCTCTTCAGCCGCATAGCTGTTTCGGCCAGTGGCTATTCGGGCCAGCCACCCCGGCCGGTCGGGCCGGCCCGCTCGCACCAGCAGCAGCCGGCCGTCGCACCGGTTCTGACCTGACCGTATACAGCCGTGGATACAGATTTATCCGGCTTGTTACCTGCTCGATCGAGCCGGGAAACGGCCGGGGCCGACGCTGCCGGCATGACCTCCACCGCCTCCGCGGCTGACGCCACCGCCGCGGCGCTCAGCGCGGGCCCGGCCACGGCGCTGCGGGTGCCCGCCCGGCCGTACGACTTCGAGTTCGACCCGGCGACCACCGCCCTGTTGGTCATCGACATGCAGCGGGACTTCCTCGAGCCCGGTGGCTTCGGGGAGAGCCTCGGCAACGACGTCTCGCGGCTGCGGACGACGATCGAGCCGCTGACCCGGGTACTGGCCGCCACCCGGGAAGCCGGGATCATGGTGGTGCACACGAGGGAAGGGCACCTGCCCGACCTGTCCGACCTGCCGCCGGCCAAGCTGCGCCGCGGCCAGGCGACCCTGCGGATCGGCGACCCCGGCCCGATGGGCCGGATCCTGATCCGCGGCGAGTACGGGCACGGCATCATCGACGAGCTCGCGCCGCTGCCCGGCGAGCCCGTGATCGACAAACCGGGCAAGGGCGCGTTCCACGCCACCGAGCTCGCCGACCTGCTGGCGGGCGCCGGCATCGAACGGCTCGTGGTCACCGGGGTGACCACCGAGGTGTGCGTGCACACGACCGTCCGCGAGGCCAACGACCGCGGCTACGACTGCCTGGTGCTCGCCGACTGCGTCGGCTCCTACTTCCCGGAGTTCCACCGGGTGGCGCTGGAGATGGTGGCCGCGCAGGGTGGGATCTTCGGCTGGGTGGCCCCCTGCGCCGACTACCTCGCCGCGCTCGCCAGCCTCGGCGTGTCGTAGGACCCGGGACAGGAAACGCCGAGAGCCCGGCCCGCGGGGTGCGGACCGGGCTCGTCGGGCTGTGGGGCCTAGCTGACGCCGCGCGCGGTCGCCATGGCGAGCCGCTCGGACCGCGGCCGCGGCAACCGGGCCAGGTCGGGCACCGGCCGGCCGGGGGCCAGGTACGTCCAGCCGGCGCGCTGCCAGCGGTCCCGGTCGAGGGCGTGCCGGGCGTCGATCACCGTGGACGTGGCGGCCCGCTCGGCAATGGCGGCCGGGTCGAGCTCGGTGAACTCGGCCCACTCGGTGAGCAGCACGGTCACCTCGGCGCCGGTGATCGCCTCCGCCGCCGACGGCGCGTAGCCAAGCTCGGGACGCACCCGGGCGGCGTTCTCCATGGCCATCGGGTCGTAGACGACCACATCGGCGCCCTCGGCGGCGATCAGCTCGGCGACCGCGAGGGCCGGCGAGTCCCGCACGTCGTCCGAGTTTGGCTTGAACGCCGCGCCCAGCACGGCCACGCGCCGGCCGGCCAGCGACCCGCCGACCGCCTTGCGGGCCAGCGTGACGACCCGCTGGCGACGGCGCAGGTTGATCTCGTCCACCTGGCGCAGGAAGCCCAGGCTCGCCCCGACGCCGAGCTCCTCGGCCCGGGCCTGGAACGCGCGGATGTCCTTGGGCAGGCAGCCGCCGCCGAAGCCGACGCCGGGGCGCAGGAACTTCCCGCCGATCCGGGCGTCCAGGGACAGCGCCTGGGCGAGCGTGGTCACGTCGGCGTCGACGGCCTCGCAGACCTCGGACATCGCGTTGATGTAGGAGATCTTGGTGGCCAGGAACGCGTTGGCCGCGACCTTCACCAGCTCCGCGGTGGCGAAGTCGGTCACGATCAGCGGGGTGCCGTGCTGGCCGGTGATCGGCTCGTAGACGGCGCGCAGCTTGGCCTCGGCGGCCGGGGACGCGACCCCGATCACCAACCGGTCGGGCCGCAGGGTGTCCTCGACGGCGAAGCCCTCGCGCAGGAACTCGGGGTTCCAGGCCACCTCGGCCGACGCCCCGGCCGGGGCCTCGGCGGCCAGCCGGGCGGCCAGGTCCGCCGCCGTGCCGACCGGCACCGTGGACTTGCCGACCACCAGGCAGCGCCGGCGCAGGTGCGGCGCGAGCGAGCTGACGGCGCTGTGCAGGTAGCGCAGGTCAGCGCCGCGGCCGTCCGGGCGCTGCGGCGTGCCGACGCACAGGAAGTGCACCTCGCCGAAGTCCGCCACCTCGGCGAACGAGGTGGTGAAGCGCAGCCGGCCCGCCGCCAGGTTCCGCCGCAGCAGCTCGTCCAGGCCCGGCTCGTAGAACGGGGTCTCGCCGCGCGCCAGCCGCTCGATCTTCGTGGTGTCGACATCGACCGCCATCACCTCGAAGCCGAGCTCGGCCATGCAGACCGCGTGGGTGGCGCCGAGGTAGCCGGTGCCGATCACGGTCAGCCGCGGCCGGGTGGTCGGGCTGTTCCTGGTCATGTTCATGTTCTCCCCCGTCGGGATGGGTGACGGTCCTGGGTCTCGGTCACCGGCTGTGACCGGTGAACAGGTCAAGCAGGTTCACGTGGGCGTCGGCGAAGGCAGCCGCGGTGGCGGCCGTCGCCACCGCGCCCAGCACGGCCAGCACGCCGGCCAGCAGCAGCGGGGTGCTCACCGTGCCGGCCAGGGCCTCGGCGCCCGCGCCGGTCGCCCGGCGGGTCTCGACGACGTGCAGTGCGCAGATCGCGACGATGACCACCAGGTAGGCGAGCCCGGCGCCCAGGCTGAGCAGCATGTAGCCGGGTGGGCCGCCGGCGGCGGCGCCGTGGAGCGTGCCGGTGAACGCGATCACGCAGACCGCGGCGAACGGCGCGAGCAGGCGGACGGGCAGCCGCTCGACGCCCCGGTCGCCCTTGGGCGTGACCTTGAAGTTGACCGGCTTGCGCCGTACCCGCGCCAGCACGCCGGCGATGCAGCCCCAGCCCACGTAGGGCCAGCGGACCATGGCGAACAGCCAGTTCTCCCAGCCGGTCAGCTTGGCGCGGACCGGCCGGAACAGTTGTCGCCTGCGCAGGTAGGCGTTCAGCGCCAGCAGGATCGCCGACGTGAAGCCCCACATCAGCAGGAAGTGCAGGTAGCTCACGGCCACCCAGCGCAGCCCGGTGAAGCAGGCGATCGGCGCGAGCAGCAGTCCGGCCGCGGTGGTCACGGCGAGCAGCGGATAGTAGCTCAGTGAGAACAGGAACCGCAGGCGCTGGAGGAACGACAGCCGGCGGGCGTGCCGCCAGTACAGCCCGGTGAACAGCGTCATCAGGCTGCGCGACCACTGGAACTCCTGGGTGAGCGCGGCGGCGAGGGTGTCCGGCCCGTCCCCGTGGGCCTCCGCGTCCAGGGCGAACGCGCCCTGCCAGCCGCTGGAGCACATCAGGTAGGTGGTGGAGAAGTCCTCCGCCAGCTCCGGCCCGATGCCGCCGATGTCGCGCAGCGCCGTCGTGCGGACCGCGTAGTGCGAGCCGAAGCACACCGGCGCGAGCCACCCGTTCGAGCCGACCTGCACCGGGCCGTGCAGGTTGGCCTCCCGGTACAACCGCCCCCGTGCCGCCCATGACCGGTCGGCGTTGGCGTCGCACACGCTGGGCGCCGCGACGTAACCGATCTTCGGGTCGGCGAACGGCCGCACCATGTGGGCCAGGTAGCCGGGCGCCGGCACGTGGTCGGCGTCCAGCTGGGCGACCACGTCGTAGTAGTCGTAGCCCCAGTGGTCGTAGAAGAAGGCGAGGTTGCCTTCCTTGCACTTCGTCCGCCGCGGCCATTCGGCGCGGTGGTACTCGGGGAACCCACGCCGGGTGGAGATCCCGACGCCGTGGCGCCGGCACCACTCGTAGGTCTCGTCCGCCGGGTCCTCGTCGCAGATCCAGACGTCGTACGGGTGCGGGAAGTCCTGCGCGAGCATGCTGCGCAGCGTCCGGTGGACCACTTCCCACGGCTCCGACGGCGCTTTGGTGACGACGAACGCGACCCGCCAGCCGTCCACCGGTAGCGCCGGGTTGACCCGGCGCAGCCGCAGCGTCGTGAGCACGAAGTAGATCGGCAGGTAGCTCAGGTAGGCCAGCAGCGCGGAGTTCAGGGCCAGGCCCGCGGGCGTGACCAGGTGCTCCGGCTCGAACCACCAGGTCCAGAACAGCCCGAGGGCCGCGAGCCACGACAGGATGAAGGCGAGCCGGACGGCGCCGTCGGCCCGGCCGAACATCCGCACGAACGTCCGCGGACGGGGCTCGTCTGGCGCGCTCCGCTGGGCCGGCAGCGCGGGGCTCGCGGGGCTGGCCGCGGGTGCTGCGGCGCGGTGGGCAGCTTCTGCCGGCGGCACGGACCACTTGCCACCCGGCGGCGGCACCGGCACCGGCATGCCGGTGCCCGGCAGGCGGACAAGCGTGCCCGAGCGGCCGGCCGGCGGGGCGGTCAGGCCGCCCTCGCCAGCTCGCGCAGGTCTGCCCGGAACCAGTCGATGGTCCTGGCCAGACCGTCGGTCACGGCGACCCGCGGCTCCCAGCCGAGCTCCCGCCTGGCCAGAGTGATGTCCGGCTGGCGCACGGACGGGTCGTCCTTCGGGCGAGGGACGAAGGTGATCGGCGCCCCGGAGCCACACAGCTCGCGAACGAGGCGCGCGGTCTCAAGGATGGTCAGCTCGTGCGGGTTGCCGATGTTGACCGGGCCGGGCAGCCACGACCACAGCAGGCGGACGATGCCGTCGATGAGGTCGTCGACGTAGCAGACCGACCGGGTCTGCGAGCCGTCCCCGGCGACCGTGATCGGCTCGCCGCGCAGCGCCTGGGCGATGAACGTGGGGATCGCCCGGCCGTCGTCGGCGCGCATGCGCGGGCCGTAGGTGTTGAAGATCCGGACGATGCCGGTGTCGACGCCGCGGGCGTTCCGGTAGGCCATGGTGAGCGCCTCGGCGTAGCGCTTGGCCTCGTCGTACATGCTCCGCGGGCCGACCGGGTTGACGTTGCCCCAGTAGGTCTCCGGCTGCGGGTGGACCTTGGGGTCGCCGTAGGCCTCCGAGGTGGAGGCGAGCAGGAAGCGCGCGCCCTTGGCCTGGGCCAGCTCGAGCGCGTTCTGCGTGCCGGTGGAGCCGACCAGGAGCGTCTCGATCGGCAACCGGTAGTAGTCGACCGGTGAGGCCGGCGACGCGAAGTGCAGCACCGCGGCCAGCGGGCCCGGCACCTGCAACGCCTCGGTGACGTCGTGCTCGATCAGCCGGAAGCCGGGCTCGCGGAGCAGGTGCTCGACGTTCGCCGGCCGGCCGGTGACGAAGTTGTCGACGCAGACCACCTCCACGCCGTCGGCCAGGAGCCGCTCGCAGAGGTGGCTGCCGAGGAAGCCGGCCCCACCGGTGATCGCGACGCGCGACATCACGTCCCCCTAACGTGAGTGACAGGAAAGGCCCGAGTCACGGGAGAAATCTTTCGATGACACAGACCGAATCGGGCACGGCCAAGCTGTCCGCACACGTTCTGTCGCGTGCGGTGGCACGGTTCCCACAGATTTCGGCCGGGCCGGCGGCGCATTGCGGCAAAGGAGCTCGACAGGCTCTGCCGGCCGGATGATGGCGGCGACGACGGTGTCGCCGCCCGGCGTCATCGCCGTGTACTCAGCGTACGTGGTCAACAGCCGCTCGCGGGTCGCCTGCGTAACTGACCGCTGTGACGCCACTCTCAGCGGGGCGCTGGTTCTCGCGTATTGTGGCCGGGCGGTCCGCCCGGGTGGGCACGGCCGCATTCCGCGGCCGGCCGGCCACATTCGGCCAGCCATTGTCGCGCCGGCGCGGCCGGATGCCGGGTGGACGGCGGGATTGTCCGTAGCATCAGGGCGTGTTTGTCCGCGCCGGGCTGTTGCTGGTCGGGCTGGTCGCCTGCGTGCTGGCGGCCGTGGTCATCAGCGGCCGTGGCAACGCCGGCACCGGTGGCCCGGCCGGCGGTGACGGGCCGGCCGGCGGCACCGCGGCACGCCCGGACGGCGGCTCACCCTCGCCCCGGATCCGCGGCGCGGATATCTCGTTCACCCTCCAGGAGGAGGCGGTCGGCAACCAGGTGTCCGAAAACGGGCAGATCCGGCCGATCGAGCGGATTCTCTCCCGACATGGTGCCAACTGGGTCCGACTGCGCATTCTGGTGGACCCGCCCGAGGGCTACGGCAGCGACCTGTCATCCGCCCTCGAGCTGGCCCGCCGCGCCCACGCCGCCGGCCTGCGCGTCCTGCTCAACCTGCACTATTCGGACGTCTGGGCGGATCCGCGCAACCAGGCGATTCCGAAGGACTGGGAGAAGCGGGATCTGGACACGCTGGCCCGGCAGGTCCACGACTACACCCGCGATGTGGTCCGCGCGTTCGCCCAGCAGGGAACGCCGGCCGACATGGTCGCGCTCGGCAACGAGGTTTCCCGGGGATTCCTGTGGCCGCTCGGCCGGCTCGGGCCGGACCGGCCCGACGGTGGCTGGCCGGGTTTCCTGCGGCTGATGCGCGCGGCGGCGGACGGCGCCCGGGCCGGCAACCCGCCCGGCCATCGGCTCGAGCTCGCGGTCCACACCGACCGCCTCGCCCCCGGCGACCCGCACCGCCGGGAGATGTTCGACCGGCTGACCGCCAACCTGCCATTCGACGTGATCGCGCTGTCCTACTACCCGTTCTGGCACGGGCCGCTCGCCAACCTGCGGGCCTCGCTCGCCGAGCTCGCCACCCGGTATGGCAAGGACCTGCTGATCGCGGAGACGGGCTACCCGTACCAGCTACCCGCCGGCGAGCAGGCCAGCGACGACCACGACCCGACCGGCGCCGTCGATCTGGCCAGGCTGCCGGACGCCCGGCAGTTCCCCCCGACGCCGGAGGGCCAGGTCGACTACTTCCACGCGCTCCGCCGCTTGATCAGCGAGGTTCCCGGCGGCCACGGCCGCGGCTTCTTCGCCTGGGAGCCCGGCTGGCTGCCCGGGGTCGGCGCCTGGCCGGGCGGGCCGGCCCTGCTGGCCGACGCCGCGATGTTCGACCACTCCGGCCGGATGCTGCCGGCCGTCACGACCGCGTTCGCGTAGCTGGCCCTGCCGGGCCGGGTTCGCCTAGATCGCCCTGCCGGGCCGGGTTCGCCTGGATCGCCCTGCCGGGCCGGGTTCGCGTAGCTGGCCCTGCCGGGCCGGGTTCGCCTGGGGGCCGGGAGACGCGGCGGCTGGGCTGTCGGTGCCGCCCCGTACCGTGCCGGACGTGAACGCACAACCCGTCGGCCGCAGGTCCCGCGTCGAACGGCTGAGCGCCGGCCAGGCGCGCCGGCTGGCGCTGGCCGCGCAGGGCTTCGCCCGGCCGCGGCCGGGCGCCGGCGCCGGGCGGCGGCACCTGCGCGGGCTGTTCGGCCGGGTCGGCGTACTGCAGATCGACTCGGTGAACGTGCTGGTCCGCTCGCACTACCTGCCCGGCTGGTCGCGCCTTGGCGACTACCCGCGCGCCGCGCTGGACGACTACGTCCACCGGGACCGGCAGGCCTTCGAGTACTGGGCGCACGAGGCGTCGTTCGTGCCGATCGAGTGGGAGCCACTGCTGCGCTGGCGGGCGGACGCGGCGGCGGCCGGCGACGGGATCTGGGGCGGACTGGCCCGGTTCGGCCGGGAGCGCGCGGACTACGTCGCCGCCGTGCTCGCCGAGGTCGCCGAGCGCGGCCCGCTCACCGCGGCCCAGCTGTCCGAGCCGGGGCGGGGCCGCGGGCCGTGGTGGGGCTGGGCGGACGGCAAGCGGGCGCTCGAGTACCTGCTCTGGACCGGCCAGGTGTGCGCGGCC
>JADGHD010000521.1 GCA_019689615.1 Frankia sp.
GCGATTGCCAGGCACGGGTTCGAGCGCGACGCCGATGCGGATTTCCGTCCCGTTGTCGATGACCGAGGCTGTGTCGAGGTAGCGGTCGGTGTCGGTGGCCGTGGTTGCCGAGAGGGTGATCTGGGCGCGGTCGGCGTCGTCGTCACCGACGAGGGCGACGTTCGCGCCAGCCGCAGCCAAGAAGAGCCGGATCGGCCCTGCCTCGGTAGCAGTCACAGTCCGTTGATAAGCCGAGGTCACACCTGTGACGATACCGTTGACGGCGATCCCCGGGAGTGGGATCGGTAGCTGGATGCCGAATCCCGGTCCTCGGTGCGAGGCCATACCCGCGTGGCGGGATGCACATTTGCGGAGCGGTCGATGTGACGCGGTGCCAGACTCGGGCCCATGACCGATGACCCGTTGTCCCGACTGCGACAGTCGGTCGGCGTGAGCCGGGAGTTCGGCCAGGTCTGCGAGGCGGTCGCGGGCGAGTACATCGACGCTGGCACCGAACCCCCGTTCGACGTCCCGTCGGCGGACTTCGCCACCGACCCGTGGCTCGTCTGCGCCGACCGCTACTGGCGGCGCCGTTTCCTGGCGGAGCCGACCGTCGAGGTCGCGGCCCGCTGCGCCCGCTGGCTGATCGACCACTGCCAGGATCAGGCGGTCCGGGCGGAGATCGTCGAGAAATGGGCGTTGGGCTACGCGTTCATCACGCGGGACACAGTCGAGCCCGCGGCGGATGTCACCACAGCCACAGGCAGGATCGTGCGCGACAGCGCCGGCTCGGCTGAGGTGGCCTATTTCGCGGCGCTTTACCACGCAGGGAAGCTCCGCGCCGATTTCTGGTTCGAGGCGTTGGACCGGTTCGTGTCGTCGTCCATGCTGGCGCGGGCGGCTGGCCCGCACCGCGACGGCCCGCTGTTCACCTCGCTACGTGCGTTCGCCGCATGCGGGATGAGGGACACGTCGCGGGGGGTGGCGCTGGTAGAGGCCGCGTGGACGGCCGAGCCGCGTAGCCGTGAGGTCACCGACATCTGCCTGCACGGGCTCGACGTCGCCGGCCCCTTCGCGGGCCAGGGTGAACTGCTGCGCCGCTACGCGACCGACGCCGTGGCCGCGCGTCCACAGGCGCACCTGTGGTGGTACCGGCGGGCCCGCGGCGAGCGTCGATGCCGCGACCTCGATGCCGCGTTGACGTCGATCGAGACGGCGCTGGCCTGCCTGCCCGCGCAGGGGGCCCGCAACGCGCATGAACACCTCCAGGAGCGGTACCTACGCGAACGTGATCTGATCATTACGATGATGGAGGGGAGTCAGCGGTGGACAGCGCCCGGTCGGCGCCCGGCACCGCGGTGGGTGCTCCCGCTGGCCGCGGCCGGGGTTGCTGTCGCGATCGGGGTGGCGGTGACCGTGGGCCTGGCGGTGACCTCTGACCTGGCCGCCGCGATCGGGCGAGGGGCACTGCTCACCGCGAGCCTGCTGGCGTCCGCGCTCGTCATCGCCGCGGTCCTGCGCGCCGCACGGCAGCTCGCGCCCTGACCATGCGACGCGCGAACGGAGTAGTAGACGGAACGTGCAGCAGGGCGGCACGCCGGATGGTCGGCATGGTCGGCTGCGGCCCGCAGGCGGGGCCGCCGGGTCGGGGGTCGCTGCATGGCGGGTGACGGAGCCGGCCGGGTGCACACCGTGGCTGGCACCAGCGAGGGCGATGCTGGCTGGCGCGAGCGCGACGATGCCGCGCACCGGTCCGTACACGGCCAGTTCCTGGGATCGCCGACGTCGACGGGCGGCGAGGGACCGGAGGCGGTGTGGTGCACCAGCCGTCTGGCCGACGATGTCTACTGGCAGGCCGGTGCCGCGCACGAGGCGGCTCACGCCGTGGTCGGGACCGCCGTCGGCCTGCCGCTGGTGCACGCGACCTTAGAGGATGACCGGTCCGTCCGCATTAGCGGTGTCGTGTCGTTCACCGGGCCTGGCGACGCTCAGCTTTTCGCGGTCTGGCTCGCCGCGGGTGCCGTCGGGCAGTCACGGTGGCTGTGCACCGCTGGCTACGGTCACCCTGAGCTGCACCGCTGTGTGAGGGCCATTGGGGGCGGCGCGGACCGGGCCGAGACCGAGCGGCTCGCCGCGCAGGGATTCATCGTTGATCTCCAGCGTGCTCACCTCGACGTGTCCCGGCTGCTCGGCGACCCGGGGCTGTGGGCGGCCGTGGAGCAGACGGCCTGGCTGCTGCTCGCGCGACGACATCTGACGTCCGCGGACGTCATCGCCGTCCTGGAAACTCACCGCATCACCACGCAGCAGGTCTGGACACCGGATATCGGCTCTGCGGACGGTTGACCTGTGTGCGCGGCGATCCTCGAAGCGCGGGTCCGGCAGTGCGCGTCCTGGCAGGTCCAAGCGGAACAACGGTGGGAAGAGATCCAGAGCCTCGATTAGGTGTTCATCGCAGTCTGAGCAGGCTGGCTATCGGGGTTTGGCCGGGCCTGGGTTCCGTGCGGCTGCGGACTGCGCTCGCGGCGCGAACCCGGTCCGGGCCGACCTGCCCGAAGGGCTGCGGGCCGCGGCCGACTGCACCCGCGACGCCGCTTTGCCCGTCATCGGCGTCGACCGTGACGACCTTGCACTGCTCGTCGTGCTCCGACCGACCCTGCTACCGCTGCTGCCCATCGTGCTCACCTCCGTGCCTGCCCGGCGTCTCCGCGCCGACCGGGTGGGATGACGCCAACCAGTTGGCCGCCCGGGGGTCGTCTGGTCGATCCGGCCGGCATGAACACCGCCGCGGGAGCCACCGACCGTACCCAGGCTCGCCGGCAACGGGCCGTCGGCTGGCAGGCCGAGAGCGGCTCGGTACTCGGCGTCGCGGAGGTCACAGCGACGTCGTCTTTTTGTCCCTCATCGGCATCGCCCGTCCTGCTCGCCACCGGACGCTCCTGTCCATGCTCGCGTACCGATGCCGGCTGTGCGACAGCAGACATGATCAAAATGTCTGGACTTGTCGGCTGGTGAAAGCGGCTGGCCGGCCCGTCATGCCGCTCACGGTCTTTCCGCGACGCATCGTCGCGGACCCGCACGGAAGGGAATTCGTCACATGGCGCAGGTTCGGTTCGCGACGTACAACACCCTCGACCTGTTCGCGTCCGACAGCCCCGAGGAGCGTGAGCGCTAGGGCCTATCTCGTGGATCTTCGGCTAGCCAGATGAAGATCGACGCGATGGTGATCTCGTTGTAGAAGTAGTGGGCGCGCTTGGTGTAGCGGGTCGCCAGGGCGCGCCACTGCTTGAGCCGGTTGAAGAAGCGCTCGACGACGTTGCGGTTCTTGTAGCGCTGCTTGTCGAACTTCGGGGGCCGGCCTCCGGCGGAGCCACGCCGGGCGCGGTTGTTCTTCTGGTCGTTGCGTTCGGGGATCGTGTGGCCGATGCCGCGGCGGCGCAGCTCGGCCCGGATCGCCTTCGAGCTGTAGCCCTTGTCCGCGATCACGTGGCCGGGACGGGTCCTCGGCCGGCCGGGACCGTCGCGGCCGACCCGGATACCGTCCATGACCTGCGTGAACTGCGTGCAGTCGTTCACCTGGCCGCCGGTCAGCGTGACCGACAACGGCCGCCCCTTCCCATCGACCGCAGCATGGATCTTGCTGCTCAGCCCGCCGCGGGACCGGCCGAGCGCCTCCGCCTTCCCGGCGGTCTCCCGGGTGTGTCCGTTGATCTTGCCGGCCCCTTTTTGTCCTTCGGGGGCCGGTGACGGGCGCCAGCGGCGTGCTGGTGGGCCCGCACGACCGACGAGTCGACCGACACCTCCCACTCGACGGCACCGACGGAGTCGTCCTTGACCACGACGTGCGCGAGGATCTTCTCCCAGGTCCCGTCCAGCGACCA
>JADGHD010000522.1 GCA_019689615.1 Frankia sp.
CTCGGCGAGTCGCTTCCGAACGGTCGCGAAAGTTTCCGGCTCCAACGGCACGGGAACAGGCGGTATGCGCACGACCCGGTCGTTCCTGACGTCGAAGAAGCGCAGGTCATCATTCCCCCAGTCGACGAAGGCACGCCACAGGTCACCCCGGATCGGGCGTGGACCGCTCTTGCTGGCTTGCGAACCAGCAGCGGCGACAGGCCGGACGCCGACGTCGCCGGGACGGGTTTCGTCAACATCGATGAGTCCACGACTGACTGCTGCCGCGAGGAAGTCTCGGAACCGCCGGAAGCCCAGCTTCTTGACATCGAACCCGTCATAGGTTCGGTTTCTTAGAGCCAGGCGTACCTCGCTGCCAGTCGGCGGACGACCCAAGCGGCTGAGATCGTTCACAACCTCCACGAGGAGTCTGAAGGCAATTTCGACGGGTGAACCGCTGTCGTCCGCGCTTGTTCGGTCGATCGGCCTAGTGTGCGCGCCATCTTCCGCCGTGGCTATCGCAGCCCTACTTTCGCTCATCGCTACCCCATGAAATCGCGGTGGCCGGGACCCATTTGAGTCCCGGCCAGCCGTAGTCACTGGAAGTAGCGCCGGCGTCAGTACCTCTCGGCCGTGCTTCCCCGCAGGGGCCCGCCTCGCCTCGCGGATCGCCTACTGAGCTTGAGCGATCCGGCGTCACGGACTGACCGAGGGGCTGCGTCCCGTCCTTGATATACACCAAGAGACCGGACTTCAGCACTCTCCGCGTACGAGTATCGGCCCAGTGGAGGGCTTGCGTCAAGGTGGATCACTGCCGACCAGCCGGAAACCCAAGTTGATCTTACAGCGACGTAGTCCAGCAGTGGCCTACGGCCGCTTGGCGGCTCTGGAGCGTGTCGAGGTTGGCGGCGGCCTTGGTCGCCGCTGGAACCGGCCGGGCGGAGCAGGCCCTGCTCCTCCCGCCCAGTCGACGCGCTGATCGCGGCCTGTGGCCTCCCACGGTCGCGAGCAGGCCAGTTCGCAGCGCCCCCGGGCCGCAGACCGGGATGGTGGTGGTGAGCACCCCGGTCTACGGCTCGGCGACGTTGCCGGACCGGCCCTCGCGTTGGGGAGGCCACCGGCCGCGCTCACGACCGCCGCCACGCCATGGCAGCGGCCTCGCGGTCGCAGACGAGGCGGCGACGAGATGGGCCAACGCCCCTGCTTCCGCGGGTGGGCTGCTGACTAGGCGGGCTCGGGGGCGTTGGCTGCCTTGGGCTGCTGCGCGATCACCCGGGCGCGGGCTTCGGACCACGTGGGTGGAGTGGCGGCGGCGTCGTGGGACCAGAAGGAGAAGAGCGCCTCCGCCGAGGCGGGGCCCAGACGGCGCATCGCCGCGCGGTGCTCGGGGGTGCCGACGAAGGCGTCCAGGGCCGCGCGGCTCGACCAGCCGGACAGGGTCCAGTACTCGCCGCGCAGGGGGTGCGCCGCCAGGGAGACGCCGAGCGCTCCCGGGGCGGTGAGCATCACCCGGCGCACCCGTAGGGCGTGGCGAAGCATCGCCACGGTGTCCCGGCGGGAACGCAGCCGGAACCGGGAGGCCATCACGACCGGGCCGGAGCCCTCGGCCGCAGCGCCCTCGGCGGCGTCGGTCACCGGGCCAGGCCCGGCCTGGCTGGGGGTCTTGGGGGTGGTCCACGGGATGATCGCCATCGCCTGTTCCTCGCTTCGCGGTCGCTGCTCGCCGACGGTCCCGGAGAGACCGTCTCTTTCGGACCATGTCGAAGCCAAGAATAGTCCGAAACAGACCGTCTGCAAGGGAGTATCCTGCCCTGCGTGGCAGAGGACGACGCGACGACGTCAGCGGCCGGTCAGCTGACCCCGGTCTCGTACCTGGTGCTGGGCCTGGTGGCCCGGCACGGCGCGGCCACGCCGTACGACCTCAAGTCCTTCGTCGCCCAGTCCATCGGCAACTTCTGGTCGTTCCCGCACGCCCAGCTGTACAAGGAGCCGCCGCGCCTGGCGGAGCTCGGCCTGCTCGCCGAGGAGCGCGAGGAGCACGGCCGGCGGCGGCGGACGTTCCGGATCACCGAAGCCGGGCGGGCCGCGCTGTCCGCCTGGCTGGCCGAGCCGGACACCTCGCTCGGCGAGCTGCGCGCCCCCGGGTTGCTCAAGCTCGCGTTCGCCGAGCTGGGCAAGCCGGGGGACGTCGAGGCGCTGGCTAGCGCACAGGCAGCGGCCCACCGGGCGCGGCTGAAGACATACCGCTCCTACACCGCGATGTCAGCGGACGTGATGCCCTGGTCGCTGCGCCGCACCCTGGAGCTGGGAATCGCCTACGAACAGATGCAGGTCGAGTTCTGGGAGCGCCTCCTGGCCGACTGCGCGACCGGCCAGCACACCCGCCGGTAGCCCGCCAACCAGCCGCGCCAGCGTCGGCCGACGACCTCGGTCAGGGCCCGGCCGCTGGTGGGCCGGCAGCGGGCGGCGACGCGGGTGGGCGACGGGAGCGGCCGAACAGGCGACGGTACTCGGTCGGGGTGACGCCGACGTACTTCTTGAAGACCCGGGAGAAGTACTGCGAGCTGTGGAAGCCGTGCGCCATGCCGATCGAGGTGACGGACTCGTCGCCGCGGGCGAGCGCGGCGCAGCACATCTTGATCCGCACCCGTTGCCGGTAGTCGTTGGGTGACATGCCCATCTCGCGGCTGAACAGGCTGTAGAGCCGGCTCGGGCCGTAGCCGAGCTGGTGGGCCAGTTCGTCGATCCGCTGGTCGCGGTCGGTGTCCGGGTCGCGCAGGGCGTCGGCGCGCAGCAGGGCGGCCGCCCGGCGGACCAGCTCGCTCGGGCCGGCGCCCTCGGTGGCGGTGCAGCTGTGCCACACGCCGACGACGGCCGAGTAGATCTTCGAGCGGACGTCGGCCATCATCGGCGCCGAGCCGATGAACAGCCGCTCGTCGGTCAGCGCCCGGGCGAGGTCCGTCACCACCTGCCGGGTGCTGTCGGCCAGCGTGATCGGCCCGGCCTGGCGGTCGGCCAGGTCGAACAGGGCCTCCAGGTCGCGGCGGGGGAAGAGCCTCGCCCGCTGGCAGGCCTCCTGCCTGGCGTGGAACACCAGCCACAGCAGCCGGCAGGGGGTGTAGACGCCGTTGGCGATCCGATGGCGGCGACCGGCCGGGAACAGCACCGCGTGCCCGCCGCTCACCACTGCGAGGCCCTCGTCGCCGGCCTCCCAGCAGGCCTCGCCCGAGCGGACCAGGACGATCTCGACCCCGTCGTGGCGGTCCCAGCTGTCGGTGGTGGCGACGGCGTCCCGGAACTCGTAGTAGCCGAAGAAGGCGATCTCCGGGAGGTCGAAGTCGGTCCCGCTGAAGGTGGGCTGCTGACCGAGCAGTCTTGATCCGATCACGGTCGCTCACCCCCCGGGCCCGGCGCCGCGGGACGGTATCACAACGTACGCAGGTCCGGCAGATCCGTAACGGACAGCGACGGGACGCTGATCGTGAGCACGTCCCCCTGGCGCAGAACGAGCTGGTCGAAGGCCAGCTCACCGTCGATGACGGCGGCCGGCACCAATCCGGACGGGCCGACGACCGCGACGCCCGGCCCGTCAACCGCCGCGGCGCGAAGGCCGGGCAGGCCGAGGCGGCGCAGGCTCAGCACCCCGCCGAGCACGCGCAGGCTCGCGGTACCGTCCTCGATCCGGACCGTGCCGTAGGCGCCGGGGCCCGACCACAGCGACTGGAAGGCCCCGTCCGCCTGCACCAGCGGAGCGAACCCGATCCGGCCGCTGGGCACGTCGAAGCTGAAGCCGGACAGCACGAGCAGCCCGCTCCAGCTGGCCATCGAACGTGCGTAGTTCGAGCCGCACTCGATCTCGTTCCACGGGTTGCGCCGCGC
>JADGHD010000523.1 GCA_019689615.1 Frankia sp.
CCCCTCGCCGACGATCATGAGCGGCGCGTCGCGGAAGTAGCGTTCCGCGTCGAACTCGGTGGAGTAGCCGTAGCCGCCGTGGATGCGGACCGCGTTGAGCGCGATCTCCATCGCGGTCTCGGAGGCGAACAGCTTCGCCATCCCCGCCTCCATGTCGCAGCGCTCGCCGCTGTCCAGCCGGTCGGCGGCGTAGCGCAGCAGCTGGCGGGCGGCGGTCAGCCGGGTGGCCATGTCGGCCAGGTAGTTGCCGATCGACTGGTGGCGCCAGATCGGCTGGCCGAAGCTCTCCCGCTGCTGGGCGTAGCGCAGCGCGTCGTCGAACGCGGCCCGGGCCACGCCGGTCGCCCGCGCGGCGACCTGGATCCGGCCCAGCTCCAGGCCCTTCATCATCTGCGGGAAGCCGGCGCCCTCGGCCCTGCCGAGCAGGGCGTCCGCCGGCACCCGTACGTCGTCGAAGACCAGCTCGCAGCTTTCCACGCCCTTGTAGCCGAGCTTGGGCAGGTCGCGGCTGACCGTGTAGCCGTGCGCCGGCTCGAGCAGCAGGATGCTCATGCCGCGGTGCGGCGGGTCCGCGGTCGGGTCGGTCTTGCACAGCAGCGCGATCAGCCCGGCCCGGCGGGCGTTGGTGATCCAGGTCTTGCTGCCGGTGACCAGGTAGCCGCTGCCGTCGGCGGCCGGGCGGGCGACCGTGCGCATCGCGGCGAGGTCCGAGCCGCCGCCGGGCTCGGTCAGCGCCATCGCCGCCCGGATCTCGCCGGTGGCCAGCCGCGGAAGGTAGCGCTCCCGCTGCTGCTCGGTCCCGAAGGTGGCGATCAGGAACGACACGACGCTGTGGCCGCCCATCGCCCCGGCGAGGCTCATCCAGCCCCGGGACAGCTCCTCGGTGACCAGCGCGAAGCAGGCGGTCGACACCCGGCCGGGGCCGTAGGGCTCCGGGATCACCAGCCCGTAGATCCCCAGCTGCTTCATCTGCTCGATGAGGCGCTCCGGGTAGATGTCGGCGTGCTCCAGCTCCCGGGCCACCGGGCGGACCTCGCGGTCCACGAAGGCCCGGACGGTGTCGACGAGCACCTGCTCCTCGGCTGACGCGAGCACGGGGTACCTCCACGAGGCGTGGCTGGCCGAGCGGTGCCCCCCATCGTCACGCGGGCGTGGCCGGCGCGTCGCGCCGCTGCGGCCTCCGCCACCACCCGGCCACCCGTGCGCTCTGCCCCGCCGGCGCACGCTGGCCGCCTGGGTGCCCTGCGGAGCAGGCGAGCGGGCAGCGGGGTCCGCCCGGTCCGTCGCACCGGACCGTCTCGGGTCCCGCCTTGCCCGCCGTACCGAGCAGGAATAGCGTGAAGTAGTCCTTCGAGTACACGCGGCGATTGCCCGGAACGTGGTGGTCCGGCGCGCCCGCGAGACGAAGGAGGTACTGCCTCGACCAGGGCGGCCCTGGCCAGCACGTCGGCGCGCCTCGCGGGCGGCGGCCGGGCCGCCGTGGACGTTATCCGGGCAGCATCCAGGTGGGCACGCACGGTCAGTCGCCGCCGCGGCGGCGGGCCGCGGCCAGGACGTGGCCAGGGCGCCCGGCACGGGCGCCGGTCGGGCTGGCCCGGCGGCCCCGGCGGCGGCCAGGCCGGCTGGCCAGGCGGGGACGCGCCGGGGCGCGCGGTCCCGCTGGTCATCGGGGCGGTGCTGATCCTGCTGCTCGCGCTGATCGCGGTGCTGGTGGGCCGCTTCGAGCTGGAACGGGCCCAGCATCGGCGGCTCGGCGAGCGGATCCAGCTCGTCGAGAGCATCGCCCATTACCGGTCCGAGACCGACGACCCGGCGCTGCTGGCGCGGATGGCCGCCGACGCCGGCTTCGCCCCGGACGACCCGGCCGGCGCCGCCGCCGCGCTGGCGATGTTCGACCTGACCCCCTCCGGCGAGCAGACCACCGTCACGGCGCTGCAGGACCGGTCGGGGCGGCCGGTCGTGGTGCGCCAGCACGCGGGCGCGACCGGCGGCCCGGGAAGCACCGGGCCGCCGACCACCGCCCAGCTCGGGGACGCCTGGCAGGCC
The DNA here is from genome assembly GCA_019689615.1 of Frankia sp. Taxonomy (GTDB): domain Bacteria; phylum Actinomycetota; class Actinomycetes; order Frankiales; family Frankiaceae; genus Pseudofrankia. Next base: position 2,047 of record JADGHD010000523.1, read on the forward strand.
GCGCTGCGCGGCACGCCGGCGGTGTCCAACGCGTTCACGCTCGGCGGCCGGACGGTACGGGCCACGCTCGCCCCGGTCGGCCAGGACACGTCGGGTGGGCCGGCCGCGCCCCGCGGCGAGCCGTGGGCGGTGCTGGTGACGGTGTCCGCCGACGAGATCGGGAACGAGTTCAAGGAGAGCCTGGGCTCGGTCGGCGCCGGCACCCGCGGCGGCGGGCTGGTCCAGGTCGACCGCACCGGGGTCGCCGTCTCCTCCTGGGACCCGGCCGAGGTCGGCACCCGCGTCATCGACCCGGCGCGGCTGCGCGACCTCGCCGCGGGCGAGGCGGTCAGCTGGCACGAGCGCGGCGGCGTCGGCCAGGACTGGACGGTGGTCGCCGCCGGGCAACGCAGCACCGGCTACACCACCGTCTTCATGGCGCCGACGGACGCGCTCTACGGCGACCTGCGCGACCAGCAGAGCACCCGCGACCGCGGGATCGCCGCCACGGTCGCCACCTCCGGCGCCGGGCTGCTGCTGTTCGGCGTGCTGCGCGAGCGGGGCGTGCGCCGGGCCCGCGCCCAGCTCGGCGGCCTGCTCGCGAACACCCACGACCTGATCGTGCTGGTCCGGGACGACCGGGTGGCGTACCTGACGCCGTCGGCCGGCCGGCTGCTCGGCCAGGACCAGGCCGACTGGGCCGGCCGCCCGTTCCTCGACCTCGTGCACCCCGACGACCGCGACCGCGTCCGGCGGCTGCTGTCCCCGCGGGACCCCGGCCGGCAGCGCGAGCTGGCACCCAACGTCCGGCTACGCGTCCGGCTGGCCCCGCAGGCCGACGGCGACGGCCCGGCCGGCGCCGTGGACGGCGTGGGCGACCTGCTCGACCACGGCCGCCAGGCCGGCGGGCGCGCGGCCCGGGCCGTCGCCGACGGCGAGCGCACCGCCAGCACGGGCACGGGCGCCGACCGCCGGCAGCCCGGCCAGCCCACCCGGCACGGCTACCGGTGGTTCGACCTGGCCGCCGCCGACGCCCGCGACGAGGCCGACCTGGCCGGGATCCTCGTCACCTGCCACGAGGTCGGCGAGCGCAAGGCGCTGCAGGACCTGCTCTCCCACCAGGCGCGGCACGACCCGCTGACCGGCCTGCCCAACCGGGCCGCCTTCCTCAGCCACGTCGCCGGCCGGCTGACCATCGCGGCCGCCGGCGGCACCGGTGACGCGCTGCTGTTCTGCGACCTCGACGGGTTCAAGGCGGTCAACGACCGGTACGGGCACGAGGCCGGCGACGAGGTGCTGCGGGTCGTCGCCAGCCGGGCCGGCGAGGCGCTGCGCCCGGACGACCTGCTGAGCCGGCTCGGCGGCGACGAGTTCGGCGTGCTGGTGCACAACGCCGACGACGCGGCGGCACGCGCGACCGCCCAGCGGCTGGCCGCAGCCATCGCCCGGCCGATCCACCTGCCCGGCCCGGGTGGGGGCGCCTGGGTGACGGTCGGCGCCAGCATCGGCATCGCGCTCACCGCGCCGGACGCCGCCGGCCAGGGCGGGATCACGGGCCGGGGTCTCGGCCGGCCGGCGGACGGGGCCGTCGGCGAGCCGGCGGCTGGCGGGCGGGCCTCGGCCGCCTGCGGCGGCGCCTACGCCCTGCTGCACGCCGCCGACCAGGCCATGTACGCCGCCAAGCGGGGCGGCGGCGCGCAGCGGGTGGTGGTGGCACCGGCCATTGGGCCGCCGCCGCGGCTGCCGGCGTTGCGCCGGCCACCGGCCGCGGCCACGACCGAGCCGGGCGCGCTGACCGCGCCCCGCCCGCCCGAGCCCTCGCCGGC
>JADGHD010000524.1 GCA_019689615.1 Frankia sp.
GCCCGCCACCGGTCGTCGCCCCGCGGCCGACCACCCCGCGGCCAACCGCGCCGGCCACATCACCGGCCGCGCCAGACCCGCCCACCGGCACTGCCCCGCCGCAGGTGCAGCCGTCGCCGCAGGCCCAGGCACCGCCGCGGGCACAACCGCCGTCCGGCACGCGGCCGCACTCGGACCCGGTCCCGGCGGCGGACGCAGGAGCACCGGCGCAGGCACGCCCGCTGGTCGAGACCGTGGCGCCCGCCGAGGCGGCGCAGCCGTCGGGGGAACAGCGGTCCCCCGACGAGCCGCAGCCGACCCTTGACGAGCAGCCATCGTGGCGGACGCAGCCGTCGGCGGCCGCGCAGCCCGGGGCGGACTCGCCGCTCGACACGCAGCCATCGTTGGATGAACACCCGGCGCCGCAGGAACAGCCATCGGCGGACGGGCAGTCGTCGCCGGGCGCCCAGCCGGGCGCGCCCGAGCGGCCAGCGTCGCACGCGCAACCGTCGTCAGCGGCGCAGGCGGCTCCAGATCCGCGGCCGTCGTCGGACGCACCGCGCTCGTCGGGCGGGCGGGCGCCATCGGATGAGGCCACCCGCGACGCCGGCGCGCCGGCCAACGGCCGCTCCGCCGGGGGGACCGGGGCGCGTGGCGGCGATGGGCTGGCCGGCCGGGAGCGGGCGACCCGGCCCAGGCGGCGGCGTCCCTGGGCGACGGACCCGTCGAGTGAGCTCGCCGCGGGGACCGCGACCGCCGAGGCGGTGCTGCAGCCAATCCCGATCAACCCGGTGGTCTCCGCCGACCCGCTCCCGACGACGGGCGCGGCCACCCCGGCGGCCGCACCGCAGCAGGCGGCCGCACCCGCGGCCGGCGGCACGACGACGCCGGCCGCCGCGGTCACCCCGCAGCCGTCGCCCGTGCCCGAGACGCCCGTCGCGATGTCCTTCACCGGCCCAGAGCCGCACGCAGAGGCCCTGCTGCAGCCCGTCCTGACGCACCCGGTGCAGCCCGCCGCCCCCACGCCGGCAGGACCAGCCCGTGGCGCGGCGGCGACCGCGGGCTCGCGCCGCCGGCCCGCCACCGCCGCGCGGACCCCGTCCGCAGGGCAGCGGGCGCAGCCCACGTCGGCGCGGCTGGTGCCGGCCGACCCGGCAGGTGACGATCAGCGCAACGGCCAGCGGCGCCACGACGCCCCGACGCCGACCGCCACCGGGCACGCGCTGCGGATCAAACCATCCACGGCGCAGCCGCCGACGGACCCGGCCGTGATCGAGCCGGCCGACGCCTCCGGGCCCGGCGGGCACGGCGCGTTGATCACGCTGGGGATGTCGGAGCGCACCCGGGAGCCGGTCCGGCTGCACCTGGCGGTGCTGCGCCGGCACATCGCGATCTTCGCCGGGTCGGGGTCGGGGAAGACCGTGCTGATCCGCCGGCTGGTGGAGGAGTGCGCGCTGCGCGGGGTCTCGTCGATCGTGCTGGACCCGAACAACGACCTCGCCCGGCTGGGCGACCCGTGGCCGGCGCCGCCCGCCGGCTGGGGGCCCGGTGACGCGGCCGCCGCCGCCGAGTACCTGGCGAACACCGACGTCGTCGTCTGGACGCCGCGCCGGCTCACCGGCCGGCCGCTGAGCTTCCAGCCGCTGCCGGACTTCGCCGGCCTGCGCGACGACCCGGACGAGCTGGCGGCGGCGCTCGACACCGCCACCGCGGCGCTGGCCGCCCGCGCGGACGTCGCCGGCACGACCAGGCGGGCGAACGTGGCGCGCGCGGTGCTGCGCGAGGCACTGCGGTACTTCGCCCACCGCGGCGGGCACGGCCTGGTCGCGTTCCTCGAGCTGCTCGCCGACCTGCCGGACGGCGTGACCACGCTCGACAACAGCCAGCGCATCGCCAAGGAGGTGGAGCAGTCGCTGCGGGCGGCGATGGTCAACGACCCGATGTTCGGCGGGCATGGCGACCCGATCGACCCGAGCGTGCTGCTGACCCCGGCGCCGGGCCGGCGCGCCCGGGTTTCGGTGATCAACCTGGCTGGGCTGCCCGAGGACGAGCAGCGGCAGAGCTTCGTCGCTCAGCTGCAGATGGCGCTGTTCGCGTGGGCGAAACGCAACCCGGCCGCGAACCGCCCGCTGGGCGGGCTGCTGGTGATGGACGAGGCGCAGACGTTCGCGCCGGCGAACGGGTCGACCCCGTGCGTCGCCAGCACGCTCGCGCTCGCCTCCCAGGCCCGCAAGTACGGCCTGGGCCTGGTGTTCGCGACGCAGGCCCCGAAGGGCCTGCACAACCAGATCTCCGGGAACGCGACCACCCAGTTCTTCGGGCGGCTGCACGCCCCAGTTCAGATCGACACGGCCCGGGAGATGGCGAAGGTGCGCGGCGGGGACGCTCCTGACATCGGCCGGCTCGGTGTCGGCGAGTTCTACGCCACCAGCGAGGGGATCGACTTCCAGCGGATCACCGCACCGCTGTGCCTGTCGTACCACCCGAGCAGCCCGCTGACCGCCGAGGAGGTGCTCGCCCGGGCGAAGCGGTCGTGACGCCCGTCGAGGCCCGGACGGAGCTGGTTGGTGGGCGCCCGCCCGACGCGGGTGCCCACCAACCGGAATCCGGGCGGTTCTCTCAGCTCGCTGCCTGGACGGCGGCCTCGGCCCGCCGATCCACCGAGTGCCAGCCGTCGGCCGCCCACGAGGAGGCGGCGACCGGCGAGCCCGCGAGCAGCTTGCGGTAGACCCTCTCGTAGCCGGCGGTCATCGCCTCGGTGCTGAAGTGCAGCTCCGTGTGCGTGCGGCAGTCCATCGGGTCGAGCTTGCGGGCCCGGTGGACCGCGTCGGGGAGCTCGGCCGGGTCGTCGACGATGACGCCGGTGCTCCCGTCCACGACGATCTCCGGGACGGAGCCCCGGCGCAGCGCCACGACCGGCGTGCCGCAGGCCATGGCCTCGATCATGACCAGGCCGAACGGCTCGTCCCAGCACACCGGGAACAGCAGGCAGGTCGCCCGCCTGAGCAGGTCCCGCTTGGCCACGCCGTCGGCGACCCCGAACAGGGTCACGTCCGGGCCGACCCGCGGGGTGATCTCCCGCTGGAAGTAGTCCTTCTCCAGCGGCTCGCTGCACTTGCCTGCCAGCACGATCGGCATGCCGAGGGCGCGGGCGGCGTCGATGGCCAGGTGCGGTGCCTTGTCCGGGTGGAACCGGCCGAGGAAGAGGGCGATGTCCTCCTTCTCGGCCTGGAAGGGGAAGGTCTCCACCCGGATCGCGTTGTGGACGGTGGCCAGCCAGGGCAGGTCCGGCGCGCCGGACCGCTGGCTGTTCGAGATGCTGACCAGGCTGATGGCGTCGCCGAGCGCGCGGTAGTACTCCCCCGGCTCGCCGGCGACCGGGCCGTGGGCGGTCACCAGCGTGGGAGTCGGCCGGTTGCGGGCGAGCAGCGGCCCAGCCAGCGTGTGGTCGTGGATGAGGTCGACGTCGCAGTCGGCGAGGATCCGGCTGACCCGGGCGGCGTGCAGCACCTCCGGCAGCGGCTCGCCGAGCTGGTCGGCGGGCGGGTCGGCGCAGGTCGGGATGAACCGCTGGGCGCGGGTGCGGTGCCGGCCCGCACCGACCAGGGTGACGTGGTGACCGCGGTCGACGAGTCCATCGACCAGGTCGGCTACGACCGCCTCCACCCCGCCATAGCCGGCGGGTGGCAGGGTGAAATACGGCGGCGCAACCATCGCGATGCGTAGGCTGCTTTCCTCCGGTCGTGCTTTGGCCGGGCGGAGCCGGGTTATTGGGGCCGCGCTCACGAACGCAACTCCTTTCCTTCTGCCCCTCTCCACCAGCGTGTCGGCCGTCATGTCAGACTGTGCGTCGCAGACTGTACGCCGA
>JADGHD010000525.1 GCA_019689615.1 Frankia sp.
CGTGGGGAGGACTCGGCGAGCCGGTGGCAGCTGCCAGCCCCACCTGGGACCGGAGACATCTCCTCAGCCGCCGCCCAAGCCCGGCCCCGGGCAAGCCGTCGTCAGTTGGTGCGGGAGGCGCGGCTGGAGCGGCGGCGGCGCCAGCCGGAGCTCGTGGCGCGTCGCTGTGGCTCGTCGCCTGCCCCGTTGTCGCTCTCGTCGGGGGTGGAGTCCGCGCTGGGCAGGGCGGCCACGGGGGCGGACTTGCTGGGCTGGTCGGCGGCGGGGCGGCTGGCGCTGGCCTGGCGTGGTAGCTCGATCGCGGGTGGGCGGCGCTCGATCAGCAGCATGGCCAGGTCGTCGCGCAGGTGGCCGCCGGCGTGCGCGGTGACCAGTTCGGTGAGCCGGTCCAGTGCCTCGGCCGGCGTACCCTCCCGCAACAGGTCCAGGTAGTCCTCCAGCGGGAAGAAGTCGCCCGCTGGCGAGCGGGCCTCGATCAGACCGTCGGTGAACAGCAGAAGCCGGTCGCCGACCTCCCAGCGGGCGGCGGACGGCGAGTACCGTTCGGCGATCCCGAACGGCGGGCTGGGTGACTTCACCGGGATCGGGCCCGCCTTGCCGGCGGCGGGGACCATCATCGGCGGATGGTGGCCGGCGGAGCACACCGACAGCCGCCCGTCCGGGTGGATGTCGACCATCAGCGCGGTGACGAAGTCCTCGACGTCGGCCTCCCGGCTCACCGCGCGTCCGCAGGCCGCCGCGACCTGCTCGGGCTCCAGCCAGGTGACCGCAGCCTCGCGGAAGGCGCCGAGCACGACCGAGGCCAGCCGGACAGCGGGCAGGCCCTTGCCGCGTACGTCGCCGATCACCACCCTGATCGTGTGGCTGGTGGCCACCACCTCATACAGGTCGCCGCCCACGGACGCCTCCTCGGCCGCCGACAGGTAGCGGGCGGCGAGCGAGGCGCCGTCGATCGTGGCCGGTACCTCCGGGAGCAGCGCCCGCTGCGCGACGTCGGCGACCGCCCGCACCCGGCGCAGCTCGGACTCGCGGCGGCTGCGGTGTACCGAGATCCACACCGCGACCGCCGACTGGGTGGCGACCAGCCCGATCGCGGCCAGGTGCTGTGAGGAGCCGAAGCGGTCGTCCCAGGTCCCCGAGACGACCGCCATGACGAGTGCGAGCAGGCCGATGGCCGCGGTGCGCCTCGGGCCCCTGGCGGCGGCGACGAGCAGGGCGGCGATGCCGAACCATCCGGCAAGGGCCACGCCTGTCAGCAGGCCGATGCCGATGGCCGCGAGAAGCACGACGAGTCCAAGGGCCAGGGCCCGGTCCGGCTTGGAGGGCATGGGTCATTGTGGCCGCCCTGTGTGTTGGTCCGCGCAGGTACCAAGGGATTAGCTGCCAAAAGCAACAGATTGCGACCCAAAGTCCCGACACGGCCCACGGCAGGGCTACCAGCGGGAACCGGTTGTTCCTGCTGGTCAGGCGGCGGTTGACCGGGCCTCGTCGAAGCGGTCGCCGGGGCGGCGCTCGTGCCAGCGCTCGACGGCCTCGAGCTGGGCGGCCAGGGAGATCAGCAGGCTCTCGCTGTTGGCCGGGCCCATCAGCTGGGCGCCCATCGGCAGGCCGGCCGGGGTCAGGCCGGCGGGCACGTTGATCGCCGGCCAGCCGAGCACGTTCCACGGCCAGGTGAACGGGCAGGCGGCGACGATCGCCTGGTCGGTCTCCCATGCGGTGGGCCGGTTGAGCTCGCCGACCCGCGGGGGCGGCACGGCCGTCGTCGGGGCGAGCACCACGTCGACGTCGCGGAAGATCCGCCCGATCCGCCAGCGGGACACCGGCTCGGCGGTGCGTGCGGCCAGCAGCAGCGGGCGCAGCATCCGGCCGGTGCGGGCGTTGGCCCGGGTGCGGACGTCGAGCAGCTCGGGGTCGGGCACCCGGTGGGTCCAGTCGTCGATCGCCTCCAGGGAACGCGGGAGGAAGATCACGCCCAGCAGGCCGTAGGTCGGGTCGGCCGGCACGACCTCGTGGCCGAGGCCGGCGAGCACGTTGGCGAGCCGTTCGACGGCCGAGCGGACCAGCGGGTCGAGGTGGGCGGGCATCCCGGAGTAGGGCACCTTCAGCGACAGACCGATCCGCAGCCGCCGCGGCACCCGGCTGGCCGACACGCTGAACGGCTCGTCCGGCGCCGGCGGCCGGTCCCGGTCGACGGGGGCGCTGCCGGAGAGCACGTCGAGCAGCAGCGCCGCGTCGGCGACCGTCAGCGCCAGCGGGCCGAACGCGGTCAGCCCGTTGAACTGCTCCGGCACCGGGGCGCTGGAGATCCGCCCGCGCTGCGGCTTGATGCCGACGAGGTTCGTCCAGGCGGCCGGGATCCGGACCGAGCCGGCGCCGTCGGAGCCGACGGCCGCCGCGACCAGCCCGGCGGCCACCGCCGCGGCGGCCCCGCCCGAGGAGCCACCGGGGGTGTAGTCGAGGTCCCATGGGTTGCGGGTGACGCCGAACGCCGGGCCCTCGGTGAACGGCCACTGGCCGAACTCGGGCGTGTTCGTCTTGCCGACGATCACCGCGCCGGCCGCCTTCAGCTTGCGCACCATCTCGCTGTCGGTCGGCTTCGGCGGGAAGTCACCGGGGGCGCCGAAGGCGGTCGGCTCGCCGGCCAGGTCGGTGTCGTCCTTGATCGCGATCGGGACCCCGAGCAGGGGCAGGCGCACCCCGGCGGACAGAAGGCGGTCGGCGTCGTCGGCCGCCGCGAGGGCCGCCTCCGGTCGCAGCCGCCGGAACGCGTTCAGCGTGGACTGGGTCGCCTGGATCCGGTCGAGGGCCGCCCCGACCAGCTCGCGGGACGAGACCGCCCCGGTCGCGAGCGCCGCGACCTGGGCTCGTAGCCCCAACAGGTCGTCTGGCACCCGCACCTCCCCTCCCTCATCGCGATAGCAACGGTAACCGACCAGAGCTGGAGCCGCTTCCCGTCGCGGGGTGCATCGTTGGTCACCCTGTCGGGCATCTGAGTGGACTGTTGCGTCAAAGGTGTGATTCTTGTCCGTTGTGTGGCATCAGGGGTTGCGCGGCCGTCGAAGCCGGAATATCTCCGAAGGATCGCTGTAGCCCCACGGACGCCGTGAGTGACGCTCACGGCGGCGAAGCGCCAGGGAGGATCACGTGGCCGAGCACGAATACCACCCGGAGGACGCTGGGGCTGACCCAGCCCATACCACGACGCCGTCGGACCCGACGGCCGGAAGCAGCACGACGGCCACGACCGCCGGCGCTGCCGGCGGTGCCGACAGCGAGCTCGACGTCTCCGCGAACGGCCAGTCGGCCAACGGGCACCACGAGGGCGGCCTGGTCGGCGCGCTGGCCGGGGCCCGCCAGCGGGTGGCCCCGGCGGTGGCCACCGTCCGGGAGAAGGTCGCCCCGGCCGTGGTGACCGCCAAGGACAAGGTCACCCCCGCGGTCGTGACGGCGAAGGACAAGGTGGCCCCGCAGGTGGCCGCCGCCACCGAACGGACGAAGGCGGCTGCCGGCGCCGTCCTGGAGAAGGCGGCGCACAGCCCCCGCGTTGCCGCGGCTGCCGAGCGCACCACCGCGGCCCGCGAGCGGGCGGCGGGCGCGGTCCGCGAGCATGCCCAGGAGCACCCGCGGCTGGCCGCCGCCGCCGAGCGTGCCGCGGCCACGAGCACCAAGGGCGCCCGCGCGGTCGGCCAGCAGGCCAAGGCGCATCCCGCGGTCACCCGGGGTGCCGGCACGACCCTGGCCGCGGCGGCCGTCATCTTCATCCTGCGCCGCCGTCGGCGTCGTCGCCGCATCGCCCGCGTCTGAGCCGCCGTGGCGTGGTCGACGGCCCAGCCCCCGTCGACC
>JADGHD010000526.1 GCA_019689615.1 Frankia sp.
GGGATGCCGAGGTCGGGGGAGGCGAGGTCGGGGGAGGTAGCCCAACGGGCTGCCTCCCCCACCGACGCTCTGCCTGTCGGCGAGATCAGGCTGGGACGGGCTGGCGGAAGGTGTCCAGCTCGGCGGCCAGGGACGGGGAGACCCGGGCGCGCAGGCGGGTGCCGTCGGCGGTGTGCTCCTGGGCGAGCACCTCGCCGGCCTCGTGGACCCGGGCGACCAGGTCGCCGCGCCGGTACGGGACGACGACCTCGACCTCGACCCGCGGGTGCGGCACCCGCTCGGCCAGCGCCTCGACCAGCCTGGCCAGGCCAGCGCCGGTCCTGGCGGACACCGGGACCGCGTCTGGCGCGACCCGCTTGAGCGTGGCCACGTTGGTCGGGTCGGCGATGTCGGTCTTGTTCACCACGACCAGCTCCGGCACGTCGCCGGCGCCGATCTCGGACAGCACCTGGCGCACCGCGGAGAGCTGGCCGGCCGGGTCGGGGTGCGAGCCGTCGACCACGTGCAGGATCAGGTCCGCGTCGGCGACCTCCTCCAGCGTGGAGCGGAACGCCTCGACGATCTGGTGGGGCAGGTGGCGGACGAAGCCGACCGTGTCGGTCAGCGTGAACGCCCGGCCGTCCGGCAGGACCGCCCGGCGCACCGTCGGGTCGAGGGTGGCGAACAGCGCGTCCTCCACCAGCACGCCCGCGCCGGTGAGCCGGTTGAGCAGCGACGACTTGCCGGCGTTGGTGTAGCCGGCGATCGCCACCGAAGGCACCTCGCCACGCCGCCGGGACGACCGCTTGGTCTCCCGGACGACCTGCATCTCCCGCAGCTCCCGGCGCAGCCTGGCGATCCGCGCCCGCAGCCGCCGGCGGTCCGTCTCGAGCTTGGTCTCACCGGGGCCGCGGGTACCGATCGGGGCCCGGCCGCCGCTGCTGGCCGCGGCCCGGGACATCGCCTCACCCCAGCCACGCAGCCGGGGCAGCATGTACTCGAGCTGGGCCAGCTCGACCTGCGCCTTGCCCTCCTTGGACGTGGCGTGCTGGGCGAAGATGTCCAGGATGAGGGCCGTGCGGTCGATGACCTTGACCTTGACGATCTCCTCAAGCTGGCGCAGCTGGCTGGGAGTGAGCTCACCGTCGCAGATCACGGTGTCGGCGCCGGCCGCCCGGACGACCTCGGCGAGCTCCCTGGCCTTGCCGGAGCCGACGTAGGTCGCGGGGTCCGGCTTGTCCCGGCGCTGCACCAGCGCGTCGAGCACGACCGAGCCGGCCGTTTCGGCAAGCTGGGCGAGCTCGGCCATCGACATCTCGGCGTCGGCGAGCGTGCCGGACGTCCAGACGCCGATCAGGACCACCCGCTCGAGCCGCAGCTTGCGGTACTCGACCTCGGTGACGTCGGTCAGCTCGGTCGCCAGGCCAGGCATCCGGCGCAGCGCGCCGCGCTCCTCCAGCGCCAGCTCGTCGCCGGCGTGGTCGTAGAAGCCCAGCTCGGTCACGTCGGTGTCGCTCTGGCTGCTGGCCGCGGCCGGCATTTGGCCGGCCGGGTCGCCGTGCCCGGCGAGCTCGCGGGTGGACGGGGTGGTCAGTGTGGATTCCCTGGGAAGAGTCATACGTTCCGTTCCAACACCACGGGGCCGCGCCGTGATTCCAGGCGGTCACCGTCAGTTTCGGTCGGGCCGGGCACCGGCGGTCGTGGGGCCACCCGGGCAACCGCCCGCGGCCTGCCCACGCCGCGCGGTCCCCGGCGGGCGCCGTTGCCGTCCCCTGCTGGTCCCGGCATGGGGAACAGGGTCCCACGCCGGCCGGAGGTCCGCGACGGCTTTTCCGCGGGCGGCCTGCCCGGTCCGTGCCCGCGGACCCGGGCGACAGCGACTCCCGACACGCCGCGCGGGTGGCCCGGCAGCGGATGTCCACGCGGGCGGCCGGGCCACCGGCGCGCCAGCCAGCCGGCAGCGCGGCGGTACCCGTCGATGGTGATCAGCCGGCGGCGGCCAGCTCGGCGGCCGGCTGCCCGGCGCCGGCCCGGGCCGCGGCCAGCCAGTCGGGGCGCAGCAGGCCGTCGCAGACCAGCACGGCCGGGCCGCGCAGCAGCACCTGCTCGGGCTCCCACAGCACGGTGAGCCGCCCGCCCGGCAGGTCCACCCCGACCGTCACCCCCGGCCCGCGGCCGGCCCTGGCGGCGGCGGCCACCGCGACGGCGCAGGCGCCGGTGCCGCAGGAGGCGGTCTCCCCGACGCCGCGCTCGTACACCCGCATCGCGACGTCGTCCGGGGCGCCGACGACCACCTCGACGTTCGCTCCGGCGGGGAACGCGTCCGCCGGCACCTCCGGCCGGCGGGTCAGGTCAAGGGCGGCGAGGTCGGCGCGGGTCAGGTCGTCGGCGAAGCAGACGGCGTGTGGGTTGCCCATCGAGACCCCGGTCGCCTCGAACGTCCGCCCGGCGACGCTGACCCGCACGCCGCCGAGCGGGCCGATCTCGGGCGGGCCCATCTCGACCGTCACCTCGCCATCGGCCGGCACGTCGGCGGCGCGCACCCCCGCCCGGGTGGCCACCCGGATCCGGCCGGCCGGCTCGTAGCCCGCGTCGACGAGGTAGCGCGCGAACACCCGCAGGCCGTTGCCGCACATCTCGGCCAGCGAGCCGTCGGCGTTGCGGTAGTCCATGAACCAGCGGGCGACCGGGGCGTGCCGGGCGGACGCCGGGTCGGCGGCGCAGAGCACCACCCGCAGCACGCCGTCGGCGCCGATCCCGGTCCGCCGGTCGCACAGGGCGCGCACCAGCCCGGGCGTCAGGTCGAGCTCGCCGTCCGGGTCCGGAATGATGACGAAGTCGTTGCCCGTCCCGTGCCCCTTGACAAACCGCACGCCGCGATCGTACGGGCCACACGACGTGGGCGTCGTGGCCAGCCCGCCCGCTGCCGGGGTGAGGCCGGCACCCGGCCCGCCCGTCGCGTGGCAGGCTGGGCGGCATGGGCGGGGATGGCCGGACGGCGCCGGCGGGGCGCGTGGTCGCGATCGTCGGACCAACCGCGGCGGGCAAGAGCGACCTGGCGATCGAGTTCGCCGCGAGGCTCGACGGGAACGCCGAGATCATCAATGCCGACTCGATGCAGCTGTACCGCGGGATGGACATCGGGACGGCCAAGGTCCCGCCGGCCGAGCGCCGCGGGATCCCGCACCACCTGCTCGACATCTGGGACGTGACCCGCACGGCGGACGTCGCCAGCTACCAGGCCGAGGCCCGGGCGGTCATCGACCGGCTGCTCGCCGCCGGCCGCACCCCCGTCCTGGTCGGCGGTTCCGGGCTGTACGTGCGGGCCGTGCTCGATGAGCTGGAGTTCCCGGGCACCGACCCCGAGCTGCGGGCCCGGCTGGAGGCTGAGCTGGCCGCCCGGGGGCCGGCGGCGCTGCACGCCGAGCTCGCCGCCCGCGACCCGGCCGCCGCCGCGGCGATCCTGCCCAGCAACGGCCGCCGGATCGTGCGCGCGCTGGAGGTGGTCACGCTGACCGGGGGCTTCACCGCGCGGCTGCCCGACCACCGGTCCCGCTACGACGTCGTCGCGATCGGGGTGGACCGGGCCGACCTGGACGAGCGGATCAGCGTCCGGGTGGACCGGATGTGGGCGAGCGGCTTCGTCGACGAGGTCCGCGAGCTGGACAAGGTCGGGCTGTCGCAGGGCAGGACCGCCTCGCGCGCGCTCGGCTACGCCCAGGTGCTGGCCTGGCTGCGCGGCGAGCTGGCGAGCGAGGAGGAGGCGCGGGCCGCGACGGTGACCGCGACCCGCCGGTTCGCCCGCCGGCAGCGTTCCTGGTTCCGTCGGGACACCCGGGTCGCCTGGCTCGAC
>JADGHD010000527.1 GCA_019689615.1 Frankia sp.
TTGTGTATAAGCGACCGGTCCCGTCCCCACGGGGGGAGGCGGGCTCGCCGGGGACGGGACCGGTCACGCCAGGCATCACCTGCTCAGTTCGGCGATGCGGCGCTCGACAAGCTCGATGGAGGCGGCCGGGGCGAGCGCCGCCTGCTCCGCCCGCTTCAGGGCATCCTCGAAGCGCCGCACCTCCACCGGCTCGTCGATGAAGCTGGCCTGGCCGGGCTGCTCGGAGTAGACGACCGGGGCGAGGTCGACGTGGTCGAAGCCGAAGATCGTGAAGCTCGCGCCTTCGGCGGGGTGGGTCGGCGCCGTGAACGGGATCACCCGCACGTCCAGGCCCGACGTCCGGACGCGGTGCAGCAGGTGGGCCAGCTGCTCGGCCATCACCTGAGGGCCGCCGATCTGTCGGTGCAGCACCGCCTCGTCGAGGACGGCCGTGATCTTCGGTGGTTCCGGGTCGGTCCGGTCGAACAGTTGCTGGCGCCGCATCCGCAGCTCCAGCCGCCGCTCCTGGACCTCCGGTGGCTCGGAGAGCGGGGAGAACAGAGCGGCCGCGTAGGCGCGGGTCTGCATGAGCCCGGGCATCAGCGACGTGGTGCGCAGCCGGATCGTGGCGGCGCCGTCCTCCAGGCCGAAGAACGTGCTGGCGTCCGCGGAGACCAGATCAGCGTAGTCGTGCCACCACTCGCGGCCGCGAGCCCGGCGGACGAGCTCGATCATGTCCTCTTCCTCGTGGGGGCGTAGCCCGACCACGGGAGCGAGGGCACGCACGTCCTGGATCCGGATGCCGGAGATGCCGGTCTCCATCCGGCTCACCTTGGCGACCGAGCACTCCAGCTCCGCCGCGACGGTCTCCAGCGTCTTGCCGGACCGTTGCCGGTAGCGCCGCAGTCCGCGAGCGAGCCGTCGGCGCGCGACGATCGCGTTGGCCGTCATGCCGCCTCCCTACCCGCCCCTGATGACCACATCCTTCAGATGCGCCCTGCCAACCCCCCCAATGGGGGCACCGCGTCCTCGTGGCTGAAGCGTCGGATTTGACCTCAGGGCAGGACCGCTCCATACTCGGGAGGCAAGTTGCAGATGTCAAGTTGTAGACTGCAACCTTGCAGATTGATCGTTGCAACCCAACGGCTTGCAGATTGTCTGTTTGCAGGTGATCGGTCTACAGTTGGCCGGGTCACGGCCGGCGGGAGCGTCACTGCCCGCCCGGCCCATCCGCGGCTGCCAGCGCCGACCACGGTAAGCCGGTGAGGAGCGGCTCACCGGAGGTCCGGCCGTCGCGACCCTGGGCGGAGGGCGGGGCCGCGCCGGCCCGATGAGCGTCGCGGGCCTCGACTCGGGGGCGAGGCCCGCGACCTCCTCCTGGTCGCGGTTGTCCCCCGGCTCCGCCAGCCGTCCTCTGCTCGCCAGACGTCGATCGCCAGCCGTCGCCAGAGGACGACGTCGCGGGTTCGGGTTCCGCCCCGCTCATCCCTGGGCGGCCTCGGCGAGCAGCTGGGCGACGGCGTCGATGTCGGCATCCGGGATCAGGCCGATGGTGACCCGAAGGTGGGCCCTGCCCAGCGGGGCGGCCTCGAACGGGGTGCCGGGCGCCGCGCCGATCCCGCGGGCCGCGAGCGAGACCAGGGCGACCTGCTCGTCGGCCACCTCCATCCAGAGGTTGATGCCGTCGTCCGCCAGCGCGCGCACGCCCCGGGCCGCGAGCGCCGCGGTCATCCGCTCCCGGCGGCTGGCGTACGTCGCGCGCGCGGCCGCCAGCGCCCGCTCGGTCTCGGGGTCCTCCAGCAGCTCGGCGAGCACGGCCTGCAGCAGCCGGCTCGACCAGCCCGGGCCGAGCAGCCGGCGGCTGACCAGCGCGCCGACCACCGTCTCCACCCCGCCGACCGCCGCCAGCCGCAGGTCGGGGCCGTGGCTCTTGGAGAAGCTGCGGATGTGCACGGTCGCATCCGGCAGGAACATGCCGAGGCTGACCGGCGGGGCGGCGGCCACGTCGCCGATGTGGTCGTCCTCGATCACGGTCACCCCGCGGCCGGCGAGCAGCTTCGCCAGCGCCTGCGCCCGCGCGACCGTCATGCTGACGCCGGTCGGGTTCTGTGCCCGCGGCTGCAGGTAGAGCACGACCGGCTGGGCGGCGTCGAGCGCCCGGGCGAGCGCGTCCGGCCTGATGCCCTCACCGTCCAGCGGCAGCGGCACCACCTCTGCCCCCACCAGCTCCAGCAGGTCGAGCAGCGGGGGGAAGCTCGGGTTCTCCACCAGGACGCGGCTGCCGAAGCCGACCAGCGCGCCGGTCACCCGGTCGAGCGCGTCCAGCGCGCCGTCCACGACGGTCAGCGCCGCCGGCGGGAACGGCCAGCGCCCGCGCAGCGCCTTCTCCAGCGCCGGCAGCACCGGGTCGTCCAGGTAGCTCAGGGTCAGGTTGCCGCCGCGGGCCACCCGGGCGAGCACCGGGGCCAGGTCGGGCAGCAGTGCCGAGTCCGGCGTACCGGTCGAGTAGTCCCGCGGCAGCCGGCCCGGGCTGCGGGTGACCCGCCGGTAGCGACGCGGGTCGGCCGCGGCCGGCGCCCCGGCCAGCACGAACGTGCCAGCCCGGCCGCGCGGGGAGATCACGCCGGCCCTGGCCAGCGTGCGCCACGCCTGGCTGACCGTGGTCGGGCTGATCCCCAGCTCGGTGGCCAGCTCGCGCACGGTGGGCAGCCGGGTGCCGGCGGGCAGCCTGCCCGACGCGACCAGCCGGCTGACCGCGCCCGCAATCCCGCGCGCGGAGCGGTCGTCGACCGCCGAAGTGATCACGTCGAGCATGCCCCCGTCTCCTGATTGGAACATTCGAAACATTCCGTAACAAACTGCGGATTGTCCGCGTCCGAGTGTGACAGTAGTCTGCGGATACGCCAAACCCGAGCGAGCCGGCCCGGCCTCGGCGCCCGGCTGGGCCGCCGAGGTGGCCGAGGGGAGCGACAAGGCAGATGAGCAGGGTTATCCGCGCGGCGCTCGTCCAGGCGGCATGGACGGGCGACAAGGAATCGATGATCAAGGCGCACGAGGACTACGCCCGGCAGGCCGCCGAGCAGGGCGCCAAAGTCATGTGCTTCCAGGAGCTGTTCTACGGGCCCTACTTCTGCCAGGTGCAGGACGCCGCCTATTACTCGTACGCCGAGTCGGTGCCCGGCCCGACCGTCGAGCGGTTCCAGGCCCTGGCCGCCGAGCTGGGCATGGTGCTCGTGCTGCCGGTCTACGAGCAGGAGCAGCCCGGGGTCCTCTACAACACGGCAGCGGTGGTCGACGCCGATGGCCGCTACCTGGGCAAGTACCGCAAGACGCACATCCCGCACGTGGCCGGGTTCTGGGAGAAGTTCTACTTTCGCCCCGGCAACCTGGGCTACCCGGTCTTCGACACCGCGGTCGGGCGCGTCGGCGTCTACATCTGCTACGACCGGCATTTCCCGGAGGGCTGGCGCGCGCTCGGCCTCAACGGCGCGGAGCTCGTCTTCAACCCGTCGGCGACCTCCCGCGGGCTGTCGAACTACCTGTGGAAGCTGGAGCAGCCGGCGGCCGCCGTCGCCAACGAGTACTACATCGGCGCGATCAACCGGGTCGGCATCGAGGACCTCGGCGACGACGACTTCTACGGCACCTCCTATTTCGTCAATCCCGAGGGCGCGTTCGTCGGTGAGGTCGGCGACCCGCACCAGCCGGAGCTCATCGTCCGCGACCTCGACATGGACCTGCTCACCGAGGTGCGCAACCGGTGGGCGTTCTACCGCGACCGCCGCCCGGACGCCTACGGCGACCTCACCGCTCCCTGACCGCGGCGCCCGCCGTCCCGCCCCCACCAGCAC
>JADGHD010000528.1 GCA_019689615.1 Frankia sp.
CGCTGGGTGGGGGGGGGGGGTGGGTGGGCGCCCGCCCGGGGGGGGTGGGGGGGGGCGGGCACGTCTCGGGTGGACCGGCGCGGGCATCCGGCGCCGGTCAGCGGCGGGGCCGCGGTCAGTGGGTCGGTTGGCGGGTGTGGTGGTACCCGGCCGGGTCGGCGGGCAGGTCGCGCGGCTGGGGCAGGGCCACCCGGCCGTCCTCGCCCACGGTGGCCGCCGCCGGGCGGGCGGTGGCCGGGACCCGCCAGGCGCGGTCGCCGAGCAGGGTGAGCAGCGCGGGCATGAGCAGCACCCGGATGATCGTGGCGTCGATGAAGATCGCGGCGCCCAGGCCGATCCCGAGCTGCTTCATGCTGACCTGGGACAGGGTGGCGAAGATCGAGAACACGGCCACCATGATCACAGCGGCGCTGGTCACGACGCCGGCGCTGGAGCGCAGCCCGGACAGCGCGGCCGACCGCATGTCCATGCCGGCCCTGCGCGCCTCGCGCACCCGGGACAGCAGGAACACCTGGTAGTCCATGGACAGCCCGAACAGGATCACGAACAGCATCAGCGGCATCCAGTTCGCGATCGCGCCCGCCGAGGTGAACCCGAGCAGGTCCTCCGCCCACTCGTGCTGGAAGACCAGCACCAGCAGGCCGTAGGCCGCGCCGACGGACAGCAGGTTCAGCCCGACCGCGACCCCGGCGATCGTCGCGCTGCGGAAGGCCGCCAGCAGCAGGGCGAAGGCCAGCAGCAGGACGAAGGCGATCACGATCGGGGTGCGCTCGTTCAGCTGGCTGTTGAAGTCCAGCGAGCTGGCCGCCCAGCCGCTGACGTCCGCGGTGGTGTCCGGCACCGTCTCGATCGTCGCCGGGATCAGGTCGTCGCGCAGCATCCGGACCGCATCGAGGGAGGCCTCGTCGGTGCCCTCACCGACCAGCGGCAACGTCACCCGGGCGACCTGCCGGTCCTCGCTGATGTCGGTGAACACGGGCTGGAAGCCGATGCCCTCGGCCAGCGCCCGCTCGGTCAGGGCGTCGATGGCCGCGGTGACCGGGGCGGCGGTCACGTCCGGCGCGGACACGACGATCACCGCCGGGGCCGGCCCGCCGGGGAAAGCGGTCTGGAACTTCTCGAAGGTCTCCATCACCGGGATCTCGCGCGGCAGGTCGGCGGTGCCGAGCTCGGCGGTGCGCATCGTCAGCGCCGGCGCGGCCAGCGCGACCAGCAGCCCGCCGGTCACCACGGCGACCAGCAGCGGCCGGCGCATCAGCCGGTCGAGCAGGCGGGGCTTGCCCGGCTGCTCGCGGCGGGCCCGGTCGGCGGCGTTCGCCTCGCCGAGCACCCGGGCCAGCTGGGCACCAGCGGCCGGGGCCTGGTGGTCGCTGGCGCGCCGCCCGCGCCGGCCCCGGCCGGTGGCCGAGCGGCGCCACGGCATCCGGCCGAGCTCGATCCGGTCGCCGAGCAGCGACAGCAGCGCCGGCAGCACGGTGATCGAGCCGAGCAGCGCGACGAGGACGACCACGATCGTGCCGACGGCGATGCCGGTGAACGCGCTCATCCCGGTGAGCATCAGGCCGGCCAGCGACACGGCCACGGTCAGGCCGGAGACCAGCACCGCGTGCCCGGACGTGTCGGCCGCGATCGCCAGCGCCCGCTCCTTGCCGGCACCGGCGGCCCGCTCCTCGCGCTCCCGGCGGATGTAGAACAGCGCGTAGTCGACGCCGACGGCCAGGCCGATCAGCAGCATGACCGAGGTCGCGATCTCGTTGGTCGGTTCCAGCCGGCTGGTGAACGCGACCACGCCGAGCGCGCCGACGAACGCGGTCAGCGCGAGCACAACCGGCACCAGCGCCGCCACCAGGGCGCCGAACACGATCAGCAGGATCGCGATCGTCAGCGGGATCGCGGACAGCTCGGCCCGCTGGAAGTCATCGCCCATGGTCTCGTCGAGCGCCTTCTCGATGCTGGCGTCGCCGAACTGCTCGACCGCGAGGCCCGGGTGCGCGGCGCCGACCGCGGCCACCGCGTCCAGCAGGGGCTGGATCCGGTCAGCCGCGGTCTCGGACTCGCCGACAATGTCGAAGGTCACCAGGACCGAGCGGCCGTCGGGGGAGACCAGGCCGGGCTCCTCGGCCGCCCCGGGCACGGCCAGCGGCGCGAGCACCGACGTGGCCTCGCCGGTCGCGGTGACCCCGGCGACCACCTCGTTGACCACGGCCCGGACTTCAGGGTCGGCCAGCATCCCGCCCGGCGGCGGGTCCTGCCGCTGGATCAGGACGTTCTCCTCGGCCTGCGACTCGAACCCGTGGTCGAGCAGGGTCTGCTGGGCCCGGCCGTCCTCACCGACCAGCCAGTCCTCGTCCTGCAGGGTCTTCGTGCCAATCAGGTTGCCGACCAACAGGACGGCGATGACCGCGATCAGCCAGCCGCCGATCGCGAGGCCGCGGTGCCGCACGCTCCAGCGGGCGGCCCGGGCGGCGAGATGGTTGGGGACGGGACGAGCGCCGGCCGGGTCGGATGGGCCGGCGGGCCCGGCGCCGGACGGCGACCAGGCTCGATCACTGTGCTGCGACGAGGTTCGGCTCATGTCGGCAACGGTCCCGGAACGTGCACTCGTGGTCACTGGAGCGCTCCGCCGAACCCTGGTCGGGCACACCGGCGCGCACCTGGTGGGACAGCACCGACCACAGGGGTGGGGACGTCCCTACCCCCGGCCGGGCGCCCACGCTGTTCGCGCAGGTCAGGCCGTGTGTCCAGCGGGCGGCGCCGGACGGGCGCGCCCGGCCGCGCGGCGCCGGCCGGGCGGTCCACCCCACCGAGGGCCGGCTGTCGGATTGCCGACAGAGGCTGGCGCGCGCCGGCGCCGGACATCGGCCGGGCCGCGCGGGGACCGAGCGTTTTCACGGACAGAGGCCGTCCTGTTACCGGACCATGGTGGTGGCTGGGGGCGTTCCAGCCGGAGGCTGGGATTCCGGTTGAATGGTGAGCTGTCGGACTGGCGCGCCAGCCCGCCCTTCGGGCACAGCCCGTCCACGCGTCGCCTCAGTCGGCTACCGGCCGACGAAGGGGGAGGGGAACCTCTTTGGCCGGACCGCGCAGCCGAGCGACCGGAAAGGACCCGGGCACGGCCTACGCCGGCGAGCCGGTGCAGGCCGTCCACCCTGCGTCCGGCGACGAGCCGACCCTCCCCGCGAGCGGCCGGGTGCCGCCGCATCTCCTGCCCGCGCCCGCTGCCCCCGCGACCACGACGGACGACTCCGACCAGAGATCCGCTGACAGGAACCCGGTGGACGACGGCCCGGTGGGCGACGAGCCAGCCGAGAAGACGGTGGCCGGCGGGCCGACGACGCCAGCCGACGCGCCGGCCGGGCCACCGCGGCCGGTCGCAGGCATCCCGGGCAGCGCTGACGCCGCGCCGGCTGCCGGCGGGACCGGCGCCGCGGTCGCGACCAGGGACTCGACCGCGGGTGACGGCCCGGCGGACACCGACGCCGCGGCCGGCGACCCACCGGCGGGCGGCCCATCGGCAGGCGGCCCGTCGGCGGGCGATCCAGCGGCGGGCGGCCCGTCGGCCGGCGGTTCAGCGGCCGGCGGCTCGCGGCGGCCGGCGAGGCCGGCGCCGGGCGGTGAGACCACGGTCGTGCTGTCCTCGTCCACGCCGGGCGCCCAGGACCCGGGCGCGCTGCGCTCGGTGATCGGTCGGCGGGGCGCCCAGGCGGCGGGCGGCGGGCGCGGCCAGTCCCAGTCGGTGGCCCGCCAGTACCCGGCCGCTCGCCTGTACCAGGGCGCCCGCCGCCCCATCGACCCGGCCAGCCGCCGTGCCGACCCGGCCGGCGGG
>JADGHD010000529.1 GCA_019689615.1 Frankia sp.
GGCCAGCGGGGGACGGCCGTGCGGGACAGGGGCCACAGGGCCACCGCGATGAGGATCAGGCCGATGGCGGCGGCGCCGGCCAGGGACCACAGGAACGGGTCGGGGGCGTCCATGCCGCTCATCGTCAGGGCGGTGCGCAGGCGGTCGACGGGGGTGAGGCGGGCGAGCTCGTCGTGCTTGTAGGCGAGTTCGCGGGTCAGCATGAGGGCACAGGTGGTGGCCAGGGCGGCGGTCGCCAGGACGGTGGGCAGGCCGCGGCGGGCGGTGGGGATGGCCGCCAGGGCCGCGGCGAGGAGCAGGGCGGCGAGCGGGATGGCGGGGAGCAGGTAGCGGGCGAACCAGGCGCCGCCGGCGGCCACGTAGCCGACCAGCGTTGCCGCGGCCAGGGCCACGTGCAGGACGACCACGGTCCAGGCGATCAGGGCCGACAGCGGGGACGGCCAGCGGGCGGCGTCCTCCACGCGGGGGTGCGCCGGAGTGTCGGGCGACGGGGTTGTCCAGTCGGCCAGTGCCATGGCGAGGGGGCGGCGTAGCCGGGCGGCTCCACGGTCGCCTGCGGTTTCCTGGCTGGTGGTGGGCCAGGCGGTCGGTGTCTCCTGCTGCCGGCTGGTGAGCCAGCGGGCCAGGCGGCGTAGGAGGGCTAGCGCGAGGCCAATGGCCGCGGCCCAGGCGATGAGCCATGGGATCCAGGGGGTCCAGCGGCCGTCGTCGAGCAGTTCCGGTCGGCCGTGGATGCCCCAGTAGATCTCGCTCCAGAAGTCGCGCGACGTGAGGATCTGGGCGATCGAGAGGTCCGGCTCCTCCGTGGGAAACATCATCGCGATCATGTCGGAGGCGGTCGGGTCGCCGTAGAGCCGGAGGTTGCGCAGGTAGAACCAGCCGATGCCGCCGGCGGCGACGGCCGTGCCGGCGAGCAGAACGGCTGCGCCGCGGGCGATCTGGCGCCACCGGCCCAGTGGGGGCGCTGCTTCGGTCTCGGTCCCGCCGGCGGCGCTGTCGACTGGTTCGAGCCCGTCGGCGGGGTCAATCGGGTCGGGCCGGTCGTTCCGGTCGGCCGCGAGGAGGACACGGGTGGTGCTGGCGGGTGCGGCGTCGAGGGTACCCGCCTCGGGACCGGGGTCCATCATCATCTCCAGCGCGGCGACGCCCTCGGTCGGCTCCTGCCGCGGCGCGGGCCGGTTCCGGCGCTGTCGGCCCGGGTAGCGGTGTAGGGCGACGCCCAGGGCCGCGGCCGGGATCAGCAGGCAGGCGGCGAGGAGGCCGCTGGCGCGGGTGGAGGCGGCGGCGAGCAGGGCCAGGCACCACAGGATGAGGCGGGCTGGCGACGGGCCCCGGCGGATCAGGACGAGGGTGGCGACGAGCGCGGCCGTGGTCGTGGCTAGCGCCAGGGCGTCGTTGTAGAGCTGGCCGCTCGCGTTGACCAGCATGCCGACGGTTGCGGTCAGTGCGGCGGTGGCGACGGCCAGGTCGGGGCGGTTCGGGAGCAGGACGCGGACCAGCGCGGCCACCGCGACGATCGCCGCTGTGCCGGCGGCGACGTTGACGGCTCGGGCGGCACGGAAACCTGCCTCCGGGTGGTCGGTCTCGATGCCGATCCGCAGTGGGATCGACTCCACGGCGTAGAAGAGCGGCGGGTGGTTCGCGGTGTAGGTGAGCTGGCGGTTGTCCCTGATGTCCGCGCAGGGTGGGAGCGCGTTCGCCCTTTCCGCCTCGGGGGCGACCGTCTCGCCGTAGTCGGGCCTGGGGCCGGTCTCGAGGCGGGCTCGGATTGCCTCGACGCCAGCGCGGGCCTGCTCAGCGGACACCTGGCAGTCCGCGTGGATACCGGGCATTCCGGGGATGCGGGCGCGGACGGGCGTGGCGACGACGGGCAGGCTGCCTTCGCCGACATCCATCGCGTAGGACGTGTGCTGGGCCTCGTCGGCGCTGGTGAACGGTGGGACGGCTAACGCCGTCAGGGTCGTCAGCGCCGCGAACAACATGCAGGCGCCGAGGATGCCCACCGCGAGCCAGGCTCGTTGGCCGGCCCCTTCGGTCTCGTCCGACCGCCCCGATCGCCGCACTCCCCGCTGCCTCCGCCCACCAGCACGTGATCCGTTGACCGCGGGCACGTCGCCCCGTGGCCGCCCGCTGCCCGGACGGAGACCTTAGCGGGTGGGAACGGCCAGAGCGATACACATCCTGTGAAACCAACTGATCACGGCGTCTACGCTCCCCTGCGCACAGCCAGCGGGCCAAACCGGACTGTGACCGGGCAGAGCCCCGAAGCGCCCGCCGGGTGGCCGCGCGGGTGGCGCTGCGCAGCCAGTCGACTTACCGAGCGCGCAGGCAGCCATGGCAGCCGAGCGAGGCCAGCCGCCACGCGCACCCGCACGGCTGCCGCGTGCGACGGTCGGCCGTCCTGCTCGGGCGCAGCCGGCCACCGGCGCGCTGACGGCGAGCCGACGCCGTGGTACGCGGTCATTCGGCCAACGCGCCGTGGATGAAGCGGGGACGCGTGCTGGTTGCGGGTAGGCAGTACTGCGATGACGACACCCGCCGATGGCGGCCGGTGCGGCCACCCGGGCGAGCACAGCAGGTGGACGTCAGCCTGCCGGCCGAGGGTTGCCCGGCGACGACAGCGTTGGCAATGCGCGGTCGTCGGGGGCACAGCGGCGGTCTCGCCGGCACTGCGGCCGCCAGCGCTGTGCCGCCGGTGAGGTGGCCGGCCGCAGGTCGTGGCCGGGGCGGATGGACGGGAGGCATGACATGCGGGTCGCGTTCCTCGGGCTCGGGAAGATGGGTCGGCTGATGGCGGCGCGGGTGCCGGCGGCCGGGCACGAGCTGGTGGTCTGGAACCGCACTCCCGGCCGGGCCGCCGAGCTGCTCAGCGCCGGTGCCCGGGAGGCGGTGTCGGTCGCGGACGCGGTCGCGGACGCCGACGTCGCGGTGCTGATGCTGTACGGGCCGGAGTCCGCGGGCGAGGTGATGGAGACGATCCACGTCGCCGCCCCGCCGAACCTGCTGATCCTCAACATGTCGACCGTCGGCCCGGAGGCGGCCCATGAGCTGGGCCGGGCGGCCGCGGCTGCTGGTCTGCGGTACGTCGACGCTCCCGTCGCCGGGAGCCTGGTGCCGGCCCGCGAAGGGACACTGCGCGTGCTCGTCGGCGCGAGCGAGGACGACATGGCCGCCGCCCGGCCGATCCTCGAGATCTTCGGCACTCCGGTCCGGATTGGCGAGGTCGGCGCCGCGAGCAGCCTGAAGCTGGTGCTCAACCTCGCTCTCGCCGAGGCGATCGGGGCGGTCGCCGAGAGCCTCGCCCTCGGGGAGGATCTCGGCCTTGACCGGCAGGTCGTGCTGGACGAGCTGGCCGGCAGCTTCCTTGGGCGGATCGTCGAGTACAAGCGGCCGATGATCGAGTCGGGCGACTTCTCGCCGGCGGCGTTCACCGTCGAGGCACTGGCCAAGGACGTGCGGCTCGCCGTCCGGGCAACCCCGCGCCAGCTCGGCCTCGCGCACGCCTTCCTCGACCTGACGGCCCAGGCCGCCCGCCTGGGCCACGGCGACGACGACTTCTCCGCGGTCACCGACCTGCCGCCGCTGCCGACCTCGCACACCAGCCACTACCGGGCCAGCACCGCGGCCCAGGCGTAACCTCCGGCCGGACGACCCACCGCCCCCGTCGCACCGCTGCGCGGCGGAGGCGGGTCGTTCCGGGCGGCGCGTCCTTCCGGGCTGCGGATCAGATCGGCAGCACCAGGCCCGACCGACGCGGGCCGCGCGCCCAGATAGCGGCGCTCAGGCCGGGGCGGTGGCGGCCGGGGCGGTGGCGGCCGGGG
>JADGHD010000530.1 GCA_019689615.1 Frankia sp.
GTGCCGGCTGGTGGGCCGAGCGGCCCGCTGACGCGGCTGACCGGCCCGCTGGCCCGGGCCGCCGCGGCCAGTCGGGCGGCGCGGGCCCGGGCCAGGGCGGCGGCAGCGGGGAAGGCCCGCCGGGGGCGCTCGCGGCTCACCTCGGCGCTCATGCTCTGCGGGCTGGTGCTCCTCCTGGCCAGCGGCCTGCGGCTGGCGGCGCCGGCGCTGTCGTCCGCCGACGCGGGCGCCGGCCGGGTCCTGCCGCCGCCGACGGCCAGCGCGGCCCCGCCCGCCACGTCGGCGGCCACCGCCGGGCCGGCCCCGCAGCCCCCGCCGGTCGTCGTCACCGACCCGGTGCGCCTGAAGATCCCGGCGATCGCGGTGGACGCGCCCGTGATCGGCCTCGGGCTGGACGCCACCGGCGCGATCGACGTGCCGAAGAAGTGGGGCGACGTCGGCTGGTACCGGCCAGGGCCGGCGCCCGGCGCCGTCGGCCCCGCGGTCCTCGTCGGGCACTACGACTCCAAGCGGGGCGCGGCCGTCTTCTACCGGTTGCGCAGCCTGCTGCCCGGCGACCAGGTGACCGTCGTCGGCGCGTCCGGGGCGAGCGTGACCTTCGCCGTGGACCGGACGGAGAAGGTGTCCAAGAACGCGTTCCCCACCGACCGGGTCTACGGGCCGGTGACTCGTCCGGAGATCAGGCTGATCACCTGCGACGGCCCGTTCAACGACAGCACCGGCCACTACGCGGACAACCTCGTCGTCTACGGCCACGTCGTGGCCGGCACGCCCGCGCCGGCCATGCCGCCCGCCCCGGCCGCCTCGAGCGTGCCGCCCGCCGTGCCGCCGACGGCGCCCACGCCGGCGCCCGGCTCGACGGCCCCGGCGACCCAGCCGGGCACGCCCACCGCCGGCCTGTCCGGCGCCAGCCAGCCGACCGAGCCCAGCCAGCCGGCCCCGCCGGACCCGGCCGCACAGTCGGCGGCCCCCGCCGCGCCGGTGCCCGCTGCGGCCACCGCGGCCGGCCAGCCCACGGCGGCCGGTCAGCCCGCCGCGGCCGGCCAGGCCGCCGCGGGCGCCGAGGCCGCCGTCGCCTCGCCCGAGCAGCCCGCCGGACCGGGCGTCCCGGGCGCGTCCACCCAGCCGGCTGGGCCAGCCCAGGACTAGTCCGTTCGGGCCATGCCGCCGTCGTCATGCCGGGCGGCCTGGCCCGGCCGCCCGCTGGCCAACGTGTCGACCGCCCCCGGGACCAAGGTCCCGGAAGCAATCGGGCGGAAGGTCCCGGCGAGCCGATGGCCGACGCCCCGGGCTCGCGCGCTCCCTCACCACCATCCCAAGGAACGGTCAATCACCCCGCCTGGCCCCGCTTGCCGCGGCACGCGCGGCGCGCAGGTCGGGATGTCCGGCGCTGGCGTGGCCGACGACTGACCGCCATCCGTACGACATCCTCGCGAAACCCTGAGAAAGTGGGTGACCGTTGTGTTTGCGGTGGTTGGTGGCCGCGCTGGGGTATCGACTAATGTCGGCAATGCAAGCCTTTGCGAGTAAGGCGACAAGACAGTCGGTTGCGCGTCAGGCCATCGAACGCCGAATCCTGCCCCTGGCCTGGCGCCCCCTACGGCAATCCGGGCAGGAGCGGGGGACCCACGGTCCTCCGGACGCCGGTCCGGGCGGGAGTCGTCCGGCGCGCGTCCTAGGGGTGAAGCCGCCGCTCGGCGGCCGGGCAGTTCCAGCCCGAACCCGACAGCTCACCTCGTAGGCGTCAGGGAAGGACGAGCATTGTCCCGTCGTGGCATGGCGTGGCTCCCGGATGACTGGGATCAGCTGGTCCGTGGCCGCCATCGCACGACGGAGGCGCCTGATTCCGCGCGCCGCCGTGCCGGCGGGCAACAGCCCCGCCGGGTGAGCACGATCGCCGCCTTCACCACCGGCACGCTGGCTGTTTCCACCGCCGCCTTCGCGGCCACCGTCCCGAACTCGCCGGACCCGGCGCCGGTCACCGACCCGAACAACCCGCACACGTCGGTCGTCGGCGCCTCCACGCTGAGCGCGGCCTTCGCCGCCTCGGCCTCCGGCGGTACGGTGACCCTCGACTACCGCCCCGGGGGCGGCTCTGCCGGCCTGGCCGGGGCGATCGCCAACCCGGACCCGATCTTCACCAACCTGCAGCTGACCGCGGACAAGTCGTCGGTCACCCCGAACGGCACGGTGATGTTCACCGTCCGGGCCACCGAGGCGGTCACCGGCGCGCCGCTCGCCAACCAGCAGGTCAAGATCGTCGCGGTCGACGGGCCGAAGTGGCAGACGACCAAGGTGCTGACCACCGACGCCAACGGCGCCGCCCAGGTCTCGGCGAACCTGCTCACCACCACGACCATCACCGCGGTGTTCGACGGCAACGCGGCGCTTCGGCCCTCGGTCGCCGGCTCGGTCACCGTCACCATCCAGCAGCCCAGACCGCGCGGCTGGGACTCCTCGATCCCCACGGTCATCCCCGGCAGCTCGATCGGGGAGAAGGCCGTCTACCTGGCCTCGCTGCAGAAGGGCAAGCCGTACGTCTACGGCGCCGCCGGCCCGAACTCGTTCGACTGCTCCGGTCTCGTCCAGTACGTCTTCAAGCACCTGGGCCGCAACCTGCCGCGTACCGCCCAGGCCCAGTACAACTACTCCACGAAGGTGCCGCAGTCCGCCAAGCAGCCCGGTGACCTGATCTTCTACGGCTCCGAGAACAACATCACCCACGTCGGCATCTACGCCGGCAACGGCTACATGTGGGCCGCCCCGCAGACCGGCGGCGTGGTGTCGCTGCGGCCCATCTACAGCTCCACCTACAAGGTCGGCCGCATCCTCTAGCCGGAGCGCCACCGCGCCAGGACGGCCCCGGGACGGGTGGGACTCGCTGCGGGCGCTGGCCGGCGGTCGTCCCGCCGCGCGCATCGACTAGCGTTCCTGGCGTGGGACGTCCCTGGACAGGCCGGCCGGCCGCCCGCCGCAGCCAGCCGACACCGTTGTCGACCCGGCCCGCGCCGTCGCCCCCCGCCTGGTCACCCGGCGTGCCACCGCTGCCATGCCGCCCGCCGGCCGGCCTGGCCGGCGCGCCAGCGGTGCCCGGGGCCCCGGTATGACCAGCGCGGCCGCGGTGCCAGCCGAGCAGAGCGACCAGGCGGGCCCGAGCGGGCCGGAGCCGTCCGACCGGATCTGGACGGTCCCGAACCTCCTGTCGGCGCTGCGCCTGCTCGGTGTCCCGCTGTTCCTGTGGCTGGCGCTGGGCCCGCGCGCCGACGGGGCGGCGCTCGCCGTCCTCGTCTTCGCCGGCGTCAGCGACTACCTGGACGGCCGGCTCGCCCGGGCGCTCAACCAGACCAGCCGGCTCGGCGTCCTGCTCGACCCGCTGGCCGACCGGCTCTACATCCTGGCGACCATCACGGCGCTGACCGTCCGGGAGATCATCCCGTGGTGGCTGGCCGCCGCCGTGGTCGGCCGGGACGTGTTCATCACCTTCCTGCTGATCCCCATGCGCCGGCTCGGCCTCGGCACCGCGCTGCCCGTGCACTACCTGGGCAAGGCCGCGACGCTGAACCTGCTCTACGCGTTCCCGCTGCTGCTGCTGGCCGACGGGGACACCTGGCTGGCCACCGCGGTCCGTCCGGTCGGATGGGCCTTCGCGCTGTGGGGCACGGCGCTGTACTGGTGGTCCGGAGTGCTGTACGCGGCCCAGGTGGCCGGGATCGCGCGGGAACGCTCCCGGTCGGCCCGGGCCGCGGCCGGTGCGCCGCCCGGCCGCCCGCCCGCCCCCCGGCCCCCGCCGCCCGCGCCCGGCCCGCCCCCCCCCCC
>JADGHD010000531.1 GCA_019689615.1 Frankia sp.
CCCCGGGGCGGCGGGCCGGGGCGGCCCCGGGGGGGGGGGGGGGGCGGGCGCGGCCGCGGCCGGTGGCGCCCCCGCGGGCGGCCCGGCGGCCGGCCGTGGCCGCGGCGCTGGTTCCGGCGGCGTCACTCTCGTCCGCCGCCGGCCCCAGATCGAGGCCGAGGCCCAGGTCGAGGATGTCGCCGGCGACCACGTCCGGGCCGTGCCCGGTGGGCGGCGCGACCCGCCGCCCGGCGATCCCGCCGGCCAGGTCCCCCTCGACGTCGTACACGTCGGGGCCGCCCGCGCCGGCCGCGGCGCCGACCCGGCGCCGACGGCGGGAGCGGCCGGTGGATGCCGGGGCGTCCGGCTCGCCGAGCAGGTCGTCAGCGAGCGGGCGCCCGCCGGCACCGCGCGCCGCGCCCCGCCCCACCGGGCCGTCCAGCCCGGCCAGCTCGTCGTCGGAGAGGTCGTCCGCCTCGTCCGGGTAGCCGCCGGCGGCGTCCGGCCGCGGGCGGCCACCCGGACCGGCCCGGGTGTAGCGCTCGTCCCGGTCCTCCCGCAGGCCGCTGGCCAGCCGGTCGGCCAGCCCGCGGGCCAGCTCCGGCACCTGCCGCAGCGGGGTACGGGTGATCACCAGCAGGCCGAACAGCGTCAGCAGGATCAGCAGCGGCGCGGCGACGTAGGGGGTCACCGCGGCACCGAGCGGCGAGGCGGCGACGAAGCCGGTCACCCCGCCGGCCGAGCGCAGCCGCTGGGTGCCGTCGGAGAAGTCGGGCGTGCCGCGGACCAGGTGGTAGAAGCCGAGCACGCCGAGCGTGGTCGCGCTCCAGCCGATCACGACCCGGCCGCGGCTGTCCGGGTCGGCCGGCGCGCGCACCAGCCGCCAGGCCGCCGCGGCCCCGATCACCGGCAGCAGCAGCGCGCCCGCGCCGACCAGCAGCCGCAGCGCCGTGTCCAGGATCTCGCCGACCGGCCCGCCGGCGTGGAACCACACCGCGGCCATCGCCAGGATCGCGCCACCGAAGGCGGCCAGCCCCGCGCCGTCCCGCCGGTGCTCCGGATCGATCCGCAGCTCGCGCGTGCCACGGTGAACCCGGCGCAGCAGCGTCCCGAACACGGTGGCCGCGGCCAGCCACAGCCGGACGAGCGCGCGCACCCCCCACAGGAACAGCGCCAGCGACCACGGGAGCTGCCCGGCCCCGCCGGCGCGGCGCCCGGTGGCGGACCCGCCAGCGGGCGCGGCACGCCCGCGCGACGGCCGGCTCGGGCCACCGCCGGTCCTCGAGGTGGCGCCCCGGCCGCGCGAACTCGCACCGGTCGTGCGTGTGGCCACGGCAAGCACCGTACAAGCCCACGCCATTCACACCCGGCAACCCCGACGTTTCCGGCGTGCCGTGTCCGGAAGGAAATCCGGCGGCGCCCGTCAGCCTGGTGCGCCAGGCGGGTGCGCCGCGGGCTGGACCACGGCCGGTGGCGCGGCCTCGGCCTGCGGCGCGCCGTGCCAGCCGAGCGCGCGCAGGCCGGTGAGGATGGCCAGCGCGGTCAGCAGGACCAGCAGCGCCAGTTTGGCCGGGCCGAGCACCCAGGCGGCCAGGCTGCTGCGTTCCCGGGTCAGCAGGATCGTCGCGGCGAACGACGACGGGATGGCGATGACGCTGACCTCGTCCGGGCCGAGCTCGAACGGCAGCAGGCTCAGGCCGACGGCCAGCGCCATCAGGACGAGGATCGCGACGGTCACCCGGGAGACGTCCGGGGAGATCGACAGGCCGACCTGCAGCAGCGCCCTGGCCGGCCGGCGGACGTCGGTCGAGTAGTAGGCGTAGACCTCCCGGTTGTGCTGCACGTCCTCGACGTAGGTCCGCTCGACCGGGCGCCCGGACAGGTCGAGGACCGCCGGCCGGTCGATCTCGATGCTGGTGTCGTCCGTGCCGATGCTGACGTGGTAGCTGCCCGGCCCGCCGGGATCCAGGTCGACCAGCGCGACCGGGCTGGTCAGCGCCAGCAGGCCGGCGATCCGCCGCAGCGGGCCCCGGCTCCCCCGGTCCGGCGGGCGGCGGGCCAGCACGGCCCGGCGCTCCTCGGACATCTTGATCAGGCAGGGGCGGTACGGGTCGACGGTGACCGCGGCCAGCGCCTCCCACCGCCGGCCGTACTCCGCCACGGTCGAGAGCACGTGCGTCGCGTCGGGGCCGGCCGCGGCGAGGTCGGCCACCCAGGCGACGAACGCCGTCAGGTGCCGGCTGATCTCCTCCACCGACAGCCCCGGCGGCACGTCCGGGTCGCGCCAGAGCTCGCCGAGCGCGAGCAGCAGCGTGTCGGCGCTGGACAGCGGGTCGAACGGCTCGTCAAGCGCGGCGGCCAGCGCCCGCTGCGCCGGCTGGGCGAACGCCGCCCAGTCGCGCAGCGTCGACGCGGGCACCCGCAGGTCGGCCTCGACGCTCAGGTACTCGCCGATCGCCTCCAGTGGCAGCGGGCGGTCGCGGGACCGCAGGAGCCGTGGGTAGTTGCCGGACAGCCGCCCCGGGCGGAACCGGGAGATCGCGTCGACCATCCGGCGCGCCGGCTCCGGCGGCGGCAGGCCGATGTCGCCGGCCAGCCGGGTGATCAGGTTGCCCTGGATCGCCACCGATGTTGCGTACGGCATGAGGTGCGCGTCGCTGCCGCCCGGTCCGACCAGGTTGAACGCGACGAGCGCCCGCTTCGGCAGCGTGGAGACCGGTAGCAGCAGCGCCACCTCGTCTGGCAGCCGGCCGCGGGTGTCGAGCCGGCCGGTCGCCGGGACCACCGAGTTCAGCAGCCCGTCCAGCGGGCCCCAGTTGATCGAGCGGGCGAGCCGGGCCCGGTTCGCGGACAGCAGGGTGAACTGGTCGACCACCCGACGGCGCACGCCGTGGTACTCCGGCGGCGGGGCCAGCAGCGTGGTCGTGACCTCGTCGACGTCGGTCAGGTCGAGGACCGGCGCCGCGTCCGCGTCATCCCGCCGCCGCCAGCGGCGCAGCAGGTCAGCGCCGCGGGCCCCACCCGGCAGCGGCCCGGGCCCGCTACCCCCGGCCATGCGGCCCAGTCAGGACGATGGGACCCGCCGGCGCGGCCGGCGACGGCACCTGGCGGCGGTCCCGAGCACGGCGGATGCTCACGGTCGCAGACTAGCGCCGCCGCGACGCACGCTCCGCGCCAGACGTGCCCAGGCGGTGGCAGAACGCACCGGAGCGCTGCGGGCAACCGCCTGACGGAGGGCATACGGATGGGTAGCCTGGCCCTTGGGGCTCGCGGGATGGACGACCGGCGGACAGGACGTGATGATCATGCCGAAGAACTTCGGCCTCGGGGTCACGGTGCACCCGTCGTCCTCCCCCCGGGGCCGCGCGGCGATGGTCCGGCTCGGCCGGCGGGAGCTGTGGCTGCGCCTCGACCGCAACATGGTCTCCTGGGGCCGCGCCGCCGGCGGCGCACGCGCCGCGCGCCGCGTCCCGCGTCCACGCCCGCAGTGACCCCTACTGCCGCCCGGCCGGGGCCGGGGACGCCGGGAGTGAGGTAGCCCTCACGCGAGGGCCCCCGATGTGGCGCTGGCGCAGCAACGCCCGGCTCCTGCCGCGGTGGGCCGGGTCCGGACCTGCCGCGCGGCACCGGTCCACGTCCGGCGCACCGTACATTTGGCGTGGTCATCGCCGCCCGCGCCGCGGCCCGCCGGACTGCGTCGCTTGCGTGCGCGGCCTCCCCCGCTCGCGCCCCCGTGGGCATGAGCCTGTGGGCGCGCGGCGGCGAGCGGCGGGACAATGGTGGGACGCGACGGCGCGGACGGCGGGACGGCGTCGGTGACGAC
>JADGHD010000532.1 GCA_019689615.1 Frankia sp.
ACCCCGTCCGGGTGACCGGACGCCCCACCGCCCAGGCCGCGCCCCCGAGGGGTCGCGAACAGCCGCGGCCCACGACAGCACAGGAAGCCACGAACAGCGATCATCCGAGGCCTGATCGCGGACCGGCCTCGCGACGTCGCCGGCGGCCGCCGCTCACCACACACCGGCAGGCAACGAACGGCGATCATCACGCTGGGTCGCCGGGTCGCTGGTCGCGGGACGGCGGCCAGGGAATCGTGAGCTCGCCCAGCCGCCAGCGGCGGCGGGTGCCCTGAACCGGCCAGCCGGCGGCGCGCAGGTGGGCGACGGCGGCCTCGAAGCGGGCGCGCGGGCCGAACGGGGCGTGCGGGCTGGCCCGGTCCCAGGCGTCGTCCAGCGCTGCGAGCAGGGCGTGGCTGTCCTCCCCCGGCACGTTCCTGGCGATCAGCGCCTTCGGCAGCCGTTCAGCCAGCTCGGACGGCCGGGACAGGCTCGCCAGATGGGCCGAGAGGGTGAGCGTCACCCCGGGCCCGGCCTGCGCCGCCGGGCCGGCGGGCGAGGTGGCGGGCAGGGCGAACCAGGTCGAGCGGCGGCCGATCTCGTCGCAGGTGCCCTCGATGAGGAGGCCGCCGGGCGCGAGCCGGCCGCGCATCGCCCGCCACGCGGGCTCCACCGCGTCCTCGGTGTACTGCCGCAGCACGTTCATCGCCCGGATCAGGTCGGGGCGCTGGCCGGCCAGCTCGAACCCGCCGCGGGCGAAGGTCAGCCAGGGCGGCCTGGCGGCAGGCTGGGCGGCGGCGACCCGCTCGGGGTCCAGCTCCAGGCCGAGCACCCGCACCTGCGGGCAGACCGCGCGCAGCCGTTCGTAGAGCTCGACGGTGGTCACCGGGGACGAGCCGTAGCCCAGGTCGATGACCAGGGGCTCGTCGAGCAGCCGCAGCCGGGCGGCCTGCGTGGCGATGATCCAGCGGTCGACCCGGCGCAGCCGGTTCGGCGCCGTCGTCCCGCGGGTGGGCAGGCCGAGCGCGCGGGCCCGGCCAGCCGCCAGCCGCGGCCGGCGCCGGCCGGAAGCAGTCGTCACCCTTCCCACGATCCCAGGCGAACCAGAGCCTCGGATGGTCCGCACTCCGCCGGGGAACACCCCAGACGGCCCCCGCCGCCCGGCTGCGGCTCGCGGGCCGGAGAACGGCGCGAGCGAGGGAGGTTCGTCACCATCGACCAGCGCTCGACGGCAACGCCCGAGTCCCGGCCACGGAACGCCCATATTGTGGACAGTCGGTCGATCCGGACATCGACGACTGCTGGCGGGCGACCCTGCGCAGACCAGGACGGGCATGTTCGGGCCTTCCTGGTCGTTGCAACACGCGAGTAACAGAACCGGGCGGCCGCGAGGCATCTTTGGGCAGGTCACGGGCCACGCGGCCGGTTCGTGGCGCCTACGGCACGGAGGTGGTCGGTGCAGCTGGTCGCAGGCGAGGGCGGACCGTACCGGGCCCGTCGGGAGTCGGACAGGCGCCACGCAGGCCACACCACCTCCCCGGCGGCGTGCCGGCCGCGCCGGGTCGCGATGCTGTCGATGCACACGTCACCCCTGGAGCAACCGGGCATCGGGGACGCCGGGGGCCTCAACGTCTACGTCGTCGAGCTGTCCCGGCAGCTGGCGGAGCTGGGCATCGAGGTGGAGGTGTTCACCCGGGCCACCCGCAGCACCCTGCCACCCACCGCCGAGCTGCACCCCGGTGTGACCGTGCGACACGTGGCGGCCGGGCCGTTCGAGGAGATGGGCCGGACCGAGCTGCCCGCCTGGTTCTGCGCGTTCACGGCGGGCGTGCTGCGGGTCGAGGCCGCCCACGAGCCGGGCTGGTTCGACCTGATCCACTCGCACTACTGGCTGTCCGGCCAGGTGGGCCGCAACGTCGCCCGCCGCTGGGGCGCCCCGCTGGTGCACACCGCGCACACGCTGGCGAAGGTGAAGAACCGATCGCTGGCCGCCGGTGACCGGCCGGAGCCGCCCGAGCGGGTCCGCGGCGAGCAGGAGGTCGCCGCCGCAGCCACCCGGCTGGTGGCCTCCACCAGCGAGGAGGCGCGCCACCTGGTCGAGCTGTACGGCGCCGACCCGGCCGCGGTCGACGTGGTGGCGCCGGGCGTCGACCTGAGCGTGTTCCGGCCGGGCGAGGCCGCCCAGGCGCGGCGCCGGCTCGGCCTGCCCACCAGCCCCGACCACCACCTGCTGCTGTTCGTCGGCCGGATCCAGCCGCTGAAGGCGCCGGAGATGCTGCTGTACGCCGCGGCCGAGCTGCTGCTCCGCGACCCGGGGCTGCGCGAGCGCCTCACGGTGGCGGTGGTCGGCGGGCCGAGCGGCAGCGGGCTCGACCGCCCGGACGCGCTGGTGAAGCTGGCCGCCGACCTCGGCATCTCGGACGTGGTGCTGTTCCGCCCGCCGGCGCCGCAGCCGGAGCTGGCCGACTGGTACCGGGCGGCGACCGCGCTGGTCGTGCCGAGCCACAGCGAGAGCTTCGGCCTGGTCGCGCTCGAGGCGCAGGCGTGCGGCACCCCGGTGGTCGCCGCGGCGGTCGGCGGGCTGCGCACGGCCGTCGCCGACGGCACGTCCGGGATCCTGATCGCCAGCCGCGACCCGGCCGCCTACGCCGAGGCGCTGTCCCGGATCCTGTCCAGCCCCGGCTACCGGCGCCGGCTGTCCGCCGGCGCGCTCGCCCACGCCGCCTCGTTCGGCTGGTCGGCGACGGCCCGCGGAGTGCTGGCGACCTATCTCCAGGCGCTGCGCCCGGCCGCCGTCGCGGTCTAGCCGCCGCGTCTTCCGGCAGCCAGCCGAAGGGCAGCAGAGCGCGGGGAAGCGGCGGCGCGGCACGGGAAGTCCCACGCGTGCCCGGGCATGCTGGTCAGCTGCTGCGGTAGGCGGCCCAGCGGCGTGCCGCATCGGCGACCGCGACGGTCCACGGGTCGGGGTCGTCCTTGGCGATTTCGGCCCACAGACGGCTGTTCGCCTTGATGAAGGCCGTGACTGCTGAGGCGGGTGCGGTTTTCCAGGTGGGGAGCTGGGCGGCGTGGTGTTCGGCCTGTGTGGGGGTGTGGCCGGCGGCGATGAGCCACAGTGCCCAGAGGGTGGGGTCTATCCAGCCGGCGCCGCGAGTGGGCCAGGCCCAGTCGACGAGGTGGGCGCGGTCGGTGATCAGGACGTTGTCGGGGTTGTAGTCGGTGTGCAGGAGATGGTCGCCGACGAAGTGGTCGAGGTCGGCGGGATCGTCGACGTAGGCGCGCCAGCGGTGCTCGGCGAGTTTGAGCGGGAGGTCCGGGGCGGGAATGGCCTGCAGTCGGAGCAGGCATGCGGCGATTTTGGGCAGGTCGGGTGAGCCTGGGGCGTAGTCGGCGCGCCTTCCGACGAGGTGTTCGAAGGCGAGCAGGTGCCAGCCGGCGACGGTCGTACTCCACAGCAGCCGCGGGGCGACGGCGCGGACGTGGGGGTTGATGGCGGCTTCGACCTGCTGGGTGCGGGCGCGAGGCTGGTCGGTGCGCAGACCCTTGATGAACACGCGGGTGCCGGCGCTGGTGTGCACGGTGATCGCGAGCTGCGAATTGAAGCCGGCGCCGACGTGCGTGACGTCGCTGATCGGGCCGCACCTGGCGGTGATGGCGTCCTTGAGCGTCTGGTCGAGTTCTGGCCAGGCGATGCGTGCGAGGACCACGGGGCGGCAGCCTATCTATCGACGCGGCGGGCCGCGGGAGCGCCAGCGACGCTGGCGGCACTCCCGCGGCCCGCGTGAGGGCAAACGGTAGGGGTTGTCGTCGCCGCAGCCGCCCAGGG
>JADGHD010000533.1 GCA_019689615.1 Frankia sp.
CATCCTGGACGCGATCGTCGAGTCCGAGTCGCTGCAGGTCGAGCAGGGCGAGCTGATGGAGCAGATCGTCTTCAACGCCCAGCGGCTCGGGATGGCCCCTGAGGTGTTCGCCCAGCGGCTGGCCCAGGGCCAGGGCGCCGGGCTCACCCAGCTGATGGCGGACGTGCTACGCAACAAGGCCACGCTGCTGCTGCTGGAGAAGGCGACCGTCGTCGACCAGGACGACAACCCCGTCACCCTCGAGCTGCCGAAGCGGCCCGAGGCCACGGCCGAGGACGGCGAGGCCGAGGCGCACGACCACGATCACGGTCACGACCACGAGGGTCACGACCACGAGCACTGACCCGGGCGCCACCCGCGTCCGGACGGCCCCCCGGCGGACCGCCGCGGGGGCCGTTCGCGTGCCGGGGCGGGGCGGCCCGCGGCCCCGGGTGGCGCCGGTCCGTGGGCAAGGCTCTGCCTAGCGCGAACATCGAGCCGGTTGGGCCGGAACCGGCTCGGGTCACAGATAGTGTCGAGCCGGTCAAGACGTCGCCCGCAGGGTGCTAGAGGCCAGGGAAGCCGAGGTGCCGACCGTGAGTGAGTTCGCAGTCCCGAGTCTGAGCGTGCCGGGTGCGCCGACGCTGCGTGTGCCAGCCCAGGGCAACCTGGGGTTCGACGACCAGGTCTTCAACCGGCTGCTGCGTGAGCGGATCATCTTCCTGGGGTCGGTGGTGGAGGACCAGATCGCCAACGCGATCTGCGCCCAGCTGCTCCTGCTCAACGCGGAGGACCCGCACCGCGACATCTGGCTGTACATCAACTCGCCGGGTGGCTCGGTCAGCGCCGGCATGGCGATCTACGACACCATGCAGTACGTCGAGAACGACGTCGCGACCGTGGCGCTCGGGCTTGCCGCCTCGATGGGCCAGTTCCTGCTGTGCGCTGGCGCGCCGGGCAAGCGCTACTCGCTGCCGCACGCGCGGATCATGATGCACCAGCCGTCCGGCGGCATCGGCGGTACCGCCTCCGACATCGCGATCCAGGCCGAGCAGATGCTCTACACCAAGCGCATGATGCAGGAGCGGATCGCGTTCCACACCGGACAGCCCATCGAGCAGATCGAGCGGGACTCCGACCGCGACCGTTGGTTCACCGCCCAGGAGGCGAAGGACTACGGCTTCGTCGACCACGTGGTCCAGCGGGCCGCCCAGGTGCCCTCCGCCGGTAACTAACCGCTTCGCTGACCAGCCGTCGGGCAGCTCCCGTGCCGCCCGCTCCGGCGTGGCCCTACCGCTTCCCGCTCCTCCCGGAGGCAACCCTCATGCGCTACCAGCAGACCGGCCGCTACGTGCTGCCGAACATCATCGAAAAGACATCCCGCGGCGAGTACGGCATGGACCCGTACTCGAAGCTGCTCAAGGAGCGGATCGTCTTCCTCGGCGTCCAGATCGACGACGTCTCGGCCAACGACGTGATGGCGCAGCTGTTGTACCTCGAGTCCGAGGACCCGGACCGCGACATCTCGATCTACATCAACTCGCCGGGCGGCTCCTTCACCTCGCTGACCGCGATCTACGACACGATGCAGTTCGTCCGCCCGGACATCCAGACGATCTGCATGGGCCAGGCGGCGTCCGCTGCCGCCGTGCTGCTGGCCGCGGGTACCCCGGGCAAGCGGTTCGCCCTGCAGAACAGCCGGATCCTCATCCACCAGCCGTCCGGCTCGGGTGAGGGCCAGTCGAGCGACATCGAGATCCAGGCGCGGGAGATCCTGCGGATGCGGGCGCTCCTGGAGCGGATGCTTGCCGAGCACACCGGCAAGTCCGAGGAGGAGATCCGGCGCGACATCGAGCGCGACAAGATCCTCTCCGCGGATGAGGCCAAGGAGTACGGCCTCATCGACGAGGTCATCAAGACCCGCAAGACCTCGAGGCTCGCGGCGGCCCGCTGACGGCGCGCCACCGCAGCGGTCACCGGAACAGGCCGTCCGGACATGACGACAGGGCATGCCACCCGGCTGGGCCACCCGGCCAGCGGCGTCGGGTGGCATGCCCGTGTCGCCACGGCGGCCGCGCGCCGGCCACCGGACCGGCCCTGCGGCGTGCCTGGGCCGGGACGGGGTGGATGACCGTAGGCTCACCGGCATGAGCCGCGCGATAGGGCTCTCACCGGGCGGCCTGGCGGGGTACCGTTCCGGCGGGGGGCACGGACGTTACGAGGCGAAGTTTCTGGTTCAGGCCGCGGGAGGCGGGCGTGAGCACCATGGCGGCGTCATCGTCGACGTCGACGGCCCTGGTAGGAGATGGCTGGGCGGTGGCGGCCGCCCCTGACCCGCAGGCGACACCATCGTCTGGACGAAGGGACTGAGTCCTCGGTGGCACGCATCGGTGATGGCGGCGACCTGCTGAAGTGCTCGTTCTGCGGGAAGTCGCAGAAGCAGGTGAAGAAGCTCATCGCCGGTCCCGGCGTCTACATCTGCGACGAGTGCATTGATCTCTGCAACGAGATCATCGAGGAGGAGCTCTCGGAGTCCTCGGAGCTCAAGTGGGACGAGCTGCCGAAGCCGCGGGAGATCTACGAGTTCCTCGACGGCTACGTCGTCGGCCAGGAAACAGCCAAGAAGACGCTGTCGGTCGCGGTCTACAACCACTACAAGCGGATCCAGGCGGGCGGCTCCGCCGCCGGCGACGGCGGCAAGGGCGACGTCGAGCTGGCCAAGAGCAACATTCTGTTGCTCGGCCCGACGGGCTGCGGCAAGACGCTGCTCGCCCAGACGCTCGCCCGGATGCTGAACGTCCCGTTCGCCATTGCCGACGCCACCGCGCTCA
This sequence comes from Frankia sp., assembly GCA_019689615.1. GTDB lineage: Bacteria > Actinomycetota > Actinomycetes > Frankiales > Frankiaceae > Pseudofrankia. Next base: position 2,811 of record JADGHD010000533.1, read on the forward strand.
CCGAGGCCGGCTACGTCGGAGAAGACGTTGAGAACATTCTTCTCAAACTGATCCAGGCGGCCGACTACGACGTCAAGAAGGCCGAGACCGGGATCATCTACATCGACGAGGTCGACAAGATCGCCCGGAAGTCGGAGAACCCGAGCATCACCCGGGATGTCTCCGGCGAGGGCGTGCAGCAGGCGCTGCTGAAGATCCTGGAGGGCACCACCGCGAGCGTGCCGCCGCAGGGCGGGCGCAAGCATCCCCACCAGGAGTTCATCCAGATAGACACGACGAACGTGCTGTTCATCGTCGGCGGGGCGTTCGCCGGGCTCGACCGGATCATCGAGGCGCGGATCGGCAAGAAGTCCCTGGGCTTCCGGGCCGTGCTGCACGGCAAGGACGATCCGGACAACTCGGACATCTTCAGCGAGATCATGCCGGAGGACCTGCTCAAGTACGGCATGATCCCGGAGTTCATCGGCCGGCTCCCGGTCATCACCAGCGTCCAGAACCTCGACCGCAACGCGCTGATCCGGATCCTGACCGAGCCGAAGAACGCGCTCGTCCGGCAGTACAAGCGGCTGTTCGAGCTGGACGGGGTCGACCTCGACTTCACCTCCGACGCGCTGGAGGCGATCGCCGACCAGGCGATCCTGCGCGGCACCGGGGCGCGCGGGCTGCGCGCCATCATGGAGGAGGTGCTGATGTCGGTGATGTACGACATCCCGAGCCGCAAGGACGTCGCCCGGGTCGTCATCACCCGCGAGGTCGTGCTGGAGCACGTGAACCCGACCCTGGTACCCCGCGACGTCGCAGCGCAGAAGCGCGGCACCCGCCAGGAGAAGTCGGCCTAGCTGGTCCTTCCCGGTAGCCCGCTGCCCCGGCCGCGGGCTGCCGGCAGGTCTGGGCGCGACGGGCGGCCCATCGTGGGGGCCCCGGCTTCCGCGGGGCGGGCGGGCCGGACCGGTCCCGGCCGGCTGGCGGATACCCTTCGAG
>JADGHD010000534.1 GCA_019689615.1 Frankia sp.
CCGCGGTCGCGCCATCGGGCCCGCCGCCCGGCGTCGCCGGCCCGATGAGACCATCCGGCCCGCTCGGGGCGCCGCCACCGGCCGCGCCGCCGCCAGGCGCCCGGCCGCCCGCCGGGCCCCCGCGCCCGACGGCACCACCGCCGCGCGTGCCCGCCCAGGCCGAACGGCCGGGACCGGGCGCGCCGGCCGGTATGCCGGCCCGGCCTGGCCCGGCCGGCCCGCCGACGCCACTGCCCGCCCAGGCCTACGGCCAGGAACAGGCCGCAGCTCCCGGGCAGGCCGCCCGGCCGGGCAGCCCAGCACCGGCGATGGCGGCCACCGGGGGCGGCCCACGACCGCTGCCGCCGCCCCACGGCCAAGCCGGGCAGCCCAACCCGTCGGGTCCGGTCGGCCTGACGGGCGGTCCCGGCCATCCAGGCCAGGGGCAGGGGCGGCCCAGCGGCCCGCTACCCCAGCCCGTCATGCAGCAGCAGCGGCCGACCGGCCCGCAGGCGCCCGCGCCACGGCCCGGCGGGCCACCCACCGCCGGACAGCCCGACGGGGCGCGCCCACCCGGTGCCCCTGGCGGTCCCTGGCCCCCGGGCGCACGCCCGCAGCCGGGCAACGGCTACCCGCAGCCCGGCCCGGGCTACCCGCCCGCTCCCGGACCCGTCGGCGCCGACCCCGGACGGCCCGAGTTCCGCCAGCCAGAACCGCCACGCCCCGACGAGGCGCCGAACCGGCCGGGCGGCCCAGTGACCGCGGGAGCTGGCGGGTACGCCGCCCCCGCCTGGTCGGCTCCGCCTGGCTGGGACGGAACGGACCCGCCAGGCGCCACCGGCAGCTTCGGGCTGATCGGCCAGGGCAATCTGCCGGGCTCCATCGACCCCCGGCTGCGCCCGCACTCGGGCCCGCCGCGCGGGCAGAGCCGGTCGATCTCGGCTCCGCCGCCGCCACACCGGTCGATCCACCCCGACGGTGCCCAGCCCGGTCCGGTCCGGCACGTCGGCCCGGCCGGACGCCGGACGCCGGACGACACCACCCCCGACTGGCTCGCCCGCCGCGACCCGATCTTCGATGGCATCGACGTCATCTAGCCGTCTCCGCTGGCCGCGCCGGGCGGCCGCCGGCCGGCCCCCGTCCTGGCGCGTGCGCGGCCGGCTGGCGCCCATCCGGCCGGCCCGACCGGCGGGACCGTCGAGCGGGCCCGCCCGGTCCGGCGGGCGCGGAGCGTACCGCCCGGGAGGATCGTTGGTTTGGGCACCGGGCCGGGTGGGTAGCCCGCCCGTCCCGGTGGCGCGGCTCGGCCAGCGTCGGCGCGGCCCGCTCCGATGATTCACCAGCCGGTCCCGCGATCGACGCCTGATCTGGGCCGAGAGGAGATCGGCTGCGGCTACATTGCCGACGCGGGTGTCGGCCGGGCGGCGTCGTGGCCGACACCTGGGTTCGGCCACGAGGCGCCGGCGCCGACGAGGAGGTCGGCGAGTGACCCTGTGGTCGCGGACGCGGAGGTCGGCGGCCCGGACCGTCGGTCCGACACCCTGGACCCCGGCTACCACGACCGATGGCCGAGAGCACACAGTCGTGCACACAATGAAGCCCTGCGGGACCGACCAGGGCCAGGCAGGCCCCTGGTCAACCAGCTCCACCCGCACCACGTCCCGAAGGGGGCCGACATCGACACTCCGGCGCCGCTGATCGTTGAACCGACGGGGGTGACGGCGCAGGCGGCGCCCACCGGCCCGCTGCCCACCCCCACGGTCGCGCCCAGCGCACCCGCAACCGCCGTGCCGGCCGCACGGCAGGTTCCCGCCGCCGCGCCGCCGGCCCAGCAGCGGCCCCGGCCCCGCTCCCGGTCCCGGACACGAGGAACCGGGTCGGCACGGCAGGGCACCGCGCCGCGGGCCGCCCTGGTAGCCGCCCCCGTCCGCCCGGCCCTGGCGGGCGCGTCGACGATGCCCATGCTCGCGCTCCCGGCGGTCGCCGTCGGCGCGGCGAACCCGGCTGGCGCGGTCGCCGGCAACGGCACGGGTGGCGGTGCCGTCCTCCCCCGCCCCGGTGGCCGGCTGGCCGCCCGGCGCGGTGGTGGCGCCCTCGAGGTCCCGGCCCGGCTGCGCCCGGCGCTGCGCATGCCGCGGCGGCGCACCCTGATCGTGGCCGCCGTGCTCGGCGTCCCGCTGGCGTTCCTGGCCGTGCGGTTCCGCACCGAGGTGTCCGCCCAGCTCGCGAACATCCCCGCGCCGAGCTGGCCGTGGCTGGTGCTCGGTGGGTTCGGCTCGCTGCTCTACTACACGACCAACGGGCTGGCGCTGCGGGCGGGCAGCGGCCTGCCACTGGGCGTCGGCGTCAGCACATCCGTGCAGATCGCCGCGGCCGCGGCGAACCGGGTGGTACCGGCGGGCCTCGGCGCGATCGCCGTGAACCTTCGCTTCCTGGAGTGCCGCGGGCTGAGCAGACCGGCCGGGCTCGCCGCGATCACGTCGACCAAGGTTGCCAACGGCCTGGTCCACTTCGCGGCGATCGGCGTGGTGGCCGGGCTGCTCGGGGACTCGGAGGTCACCTCGGCGGTGACCAGGCCGCTGCGCGGCACCATGTCCAGCCTCGGCACCGGCCCGGCCTGCGTCGTCGCGGTGGCCGTCGTGGTCGTTCTCGCCGTGGTGCTCAGCCGGCGGTGGGTGCGGGCGCGGCTGCGGGCCCCGCTCGCCGCCTTCCGGGCGCACCTGTCCTCGCTGCTGCACTCCCCCGGCCGGGCGAGCGCCCTCATCGCGTCGCTGGCCGGGACGAAGGTCGCCCAGGTGATCGCGCTGGACTCGAGCGTGCGGGCGTTCGGCGGTTCGGTCGACCTGCTCTCGGTGGCCGCCGTCTACCTGGTCGGCTCCGCGGTCGCCGGGGCGGCGCCGACGGCCGGCAACGTGGGCGCGATCGAGCCGGCGCTGGCCATCGGGCTCACGGCCGCTGGCGCGCCGGCCGCGGCGGCCCTGGCCGCGGTGCTGGTCTACCGGCTGATCGGCTACTGGCTGCCGGTGCTGCCCGGCCTCGTCGTGCTCGGCGCGCTGCGCCGCCGCGGCGACCTCTGACGCCTGCCGCGCAGGGTGCCGGCGACCCGGCACCCGCCCGGCTCACCCGCCCTGGCCCGCCGGCTGGGCCGGCAGGTTGAGCCGGCTGATCACGGCGGTCTCCCGCTCGTGCCCCAGTACCGACAGCCCACCGGCCTCCAGCAGGAACAGCGCCCCGCACCGAGGGTCGAGACCGAGCCAGCGGGCGATCAGCACCCGCAGCATGTGGCCGTGCCCGACCAGCGCGACGTCGCCCCGGCCGAGGACCCGGCCCACCCGGGAGAGCACGGTGTCCGCCCGCGCCCCCACCTCGTCCGCGGTCTCCCCGCCGGGGACGGGGCCCCGCCAGACCGTCCAGCCCGGCATGTCCCGGCGAATCGTGGCCGTGGTCAGCCCCTCCAGCTCGCCGTAGTCCCACTCCGCGAGCTCCGGCCACACCAGGCGCTCGGTCGCCCCGGTCACGGACGCCACCGACTCGCCGCCGGTGAGCCCGGCGAGCTCGGCTGTCCGCGAGGCGCGCACCCGCGGGCTGGTGGCGACCAGCACGAACCGGAACTCCCCCAGCCAGGAGCGCAGCGCGGCGGCCAGGCGTTCCCCCTCCGGGGTGAGCGGCACGTCGGTGCGCCCGGTGTGCCGGCCCGCTCTGCTCCACTCCGTCTGCCCATGCCGGATCAGCACGACCCGGCCCACCCCGTCGGCTCCCACGCCTGACGACCCCCTCCGCCTGTGCGCAGCGCGCCGTGTCCCCTGGCCTAC
>JADGHD010000535.1 GCA_019689615.1 Frankia sp.
GGCCGGGCGGGCCGGTCCTCGATGAGCGGCTGCGCTCGGTCCTGGCCCTGCGGACCAGGCCGCCGCGGCCGTCGACGCTGTCCGCCTGCCTCACCTTCGGCTGGCGGGCGCTGCTGCGGATCAAGCACGTCCCCGAGCAGCTGTTCGACGTCACCGCCTTCCCGATCATGATGACGCTGACGTTCACGTACCTGTTCGGTGGGGCGCTGGCCGGCTCGTCCGACGAGTACGTGCAGTTCTTCCTGCCCGGCATCCTGGCCGCGACCATCGTGATGATCACGATGTACACCGGGATCGGGCTGAACGTCGACATCAACAAGGGTGTCTTCGACCGGATCAAGTCGCTGCCGGTGTGGCGGCCGGCGGCCCTGGTCGGGATGATGCTCGGCGACGTCGCCCGTTACCTGCTCGCCTCGCTGATCGTCATCGCGATGGGCCTGGCGGTCGGCTTCCGCCCGGACGCCGGGGCCGGCGGCGTGGCCCTCGGGCTGCTGCTGGTGCTGGTGTTCGCGTTCAGCCTCGCCTGGATCTGGAACATCTTCGGGATGGTCATGAAGACCCAGACCTCGGTGCTGAACACCAGCATGCTGCTGCTGTTCCCGTTGACCTTCGCCAGCAACATCTACGTCGACCCGGCCACGATGCCCGGCTGGCTGCAGGCGTTCGTCGAGGCGAACCCGATCAGCCACCTGGTGACCGCCACCCGCGGCCTGATGCACGGCGGCGTGACGGCCGGGCAGCTCGCCTGGGTGCTCGGCTGGTGCGTTGGCCTCAACGTCGTCTTCGCGCCGATCGCGATGCGAATCTACAACCGCAAGTAGCCGCGGCGCCCCGCGACCGGCCGTCACCCGCGGCCGTGCCGGCGCCCCCGCGAGACCCGCGCTACGCGGCCAGTTCGGTGCGTAGCACGGCGGCGGCGCCGGCCATGGCGGCCATCTTGCCCAGGGCGGACTCGCGGGGCAGGTACTTCATCCCGCAGTCGGTGCCGATCACGATCTGCTCCGGTGGGAGGTGGTCGAACGCCCGGCGGACCCGGGCGGTGACCGTCTCCACGCTCTCGACCGTGTGGTCGGACAGGTCGATCACGCCGAGGATGATCGTCTTGTGGGTGAGCGTGTCCAGGACCGCGAGGTCGAGGTTGGACTGCGCGGTCTCGATGGAGATCTGGTCACACGCGCACTCGGCCAGCTCCGGCAGGAACGAGTAGCCCGACGGGCGCTCGTGGATGATCGCGGCGTAGCCGAAGCAGATGTGCACCGCGGTCGTGCCGAGGTGGGTGACGCCCTCGAGCGCCCGGTTGAGCGCCTTGAGGCCGAACTTGCGCGCGGGCTCCGGCCGCGCCTGCATGTACGGCTCGTCGATCTGGACGATGTCGGCGCCGGCGGCGAACAGGTCGGCGATCTCGGCGTTGACCGCCTCGGCGTAGGCGAGCGCGAGCTTCTCGCCGTCGCCGTAGTAGTCGTCCTGCGCCTGCTGGGACATGGTGAACGGCCCCGGCACGGTCACCTTGATCGTCCGGTCGGTGTTCTCCCGCAGGAAGCGGACGTCGCCTACCTGGACCGGCCCGGGCCGGCTGATCGGGCCGACGACCCGGGGGACCGGGTTCGGGTGGCCGCTGCGGTCCAGCGCCGTGCCGGGGTTGTCCAGGTCGAGTCCGGTGAGCGCGGTGGCGAAGTGGTTGGAGTAGCTCTCCCGGCGGATCTCGCCATCGGTGATGATGTCCAGCCCTGCCCGTTCCTGGGCGCGGATCGCGTACACCGTCGCGTCGTCCTGCGCCTGCTCGAGGAACTCCGGTGCCGGCCGCCACAGTTCGCGCGCCCGCACCCGCGGCGGGAACCGGCCGGCCAGCCGCTCCCGGTCGATCAGCCATTCCGGCTGCGGGAAGCTGCCGACAAGGCTGGTGGGCAGTAGGGGCAGGGCACTCACGACTGCACCTCCGACACGGGCGCGGCACGCTGGGCGCTGACGCACAGCGGACATCCGTCCGCAAGTCCAGCCATGCCCGGCACCCTTGTCAAGAGCAGCTTTCGGCGGCCGTGACGCCCGGCGTCCCCGGCCGTCGGCCAGCCAGGGGCCAGATTGCGGCCACGTGGCCGCGCAGCGGGCAGGTGTGCCGGTCAGCCGCGCGTGCCGGTCAGCCGGCGGGTGGCTGTCAGCCGACGAGTCGGGGGACCGGGGTGGGCCAGTCGGTCGGCAGGCCGGCGGCGCGCTCCAGTCGCTCCAGGGCGGCCCCCCACAGGTCGGCCAGCAGTGGCGCGTCCGGCACGTTGCGGTCAGCCGCCAGGCTCATCGTCGTCGCCGGTGCCAGCGTGCTGAGGACCACGAACATCCGCTGCCCGGGGAACAGCACCGGCACGGCCACCTGCTCGACGACCGGCCGGCCGGCGACGGCCAGCGGCCCGCGCACCGAGCCGAGGTTGGACGTGGACAGGGCGGCCTTGCGCGGACTGACCCCCATCGTGACCGCGCGGGCGCGCGCGGCCGGCGGCAGCCGCTCGAACAGCCAGCGCTCGCCGGCACCGGAACGCGGGCCTGACCGGAACCGCGGGGTCTGCCGGCCGATGGCCGCGAACCGCTCCCAGGGCGTGCGCAGGCCGCAGGGCAGCCGGACCCGGGCGCCCACCATGAAGTTGCTGAGCAGGTGCCGTTCCTCCGCCCGGCGCGAGCTCATCGGCATCAGCGCGCACGGCGCGTGCCGCCGTCCGGCCGGGACGGTCCAGGCGTCGAGCGCCTCGGACAGCGCGACCAGGAAGACGTCGTTGACGGTGGCCCGGTAGGCGCGGCCGAGCGCGCGCAGCCGGTCGGTGCTGGTGGTCGCCCAGGCCAGCGAGACCCGCCCGGACACGGGCCGGTCGAGCGCGTGCAGTCGGCTCGACGGGACGGCCCAGCTCAGGCTGTTCAGCAGGGCAGTGGTGACGGCCCGGCGGGTGGTCAGGCCGTCGCGCTTCCAGTCGGCGGCGGTGCCGGCGGTCGGGTCGGCGTCACCGAACAGCATTTCGAGCACCCGGTGCTTGGCGCCGCCGTCCACCCACACGTGGCTGGCGCGGAGCAGCACCGCGCACTCGCCGGCGACATGGCCGCGCAGCAGCACGGCCTGCCACGGGGGGCGGTCCAGCGGGATCGGCTCCTGGTACTGCCGCTGGACGAAGGCACGCAGCCCGGCGTCTCCCGATCCGGGGGACAGGATGTGCTCGCGGACGTGTGCCGTGACGTCGAAAGCCGGGTCGGGGGCCCATACCGGGTGGGCGCTGGGGGATGCCGGGCAGACCAGCCGCTCGCGCAACTCGGGAAAGAGCCGCGCCCGCTCGTCGATGGCGGCAGCCAGCTCTCCAGAATCACAGTCACCAGCAACGCGAAGCAAACTGCCAATGACGACCGGTGAGCTTCCGTTGGCCTTCTGGTAACGCAGCAGCGCCAGATCCATCGAGCTCAGCGGCCGACTGCCCGCCCGGTTCGTCCTACTTACCCAGCAATTTCCGGACACGGCGCCAGAGCATACCGAGGCCGCCATCCCGACTTCTTCCCGGTCGTGCCGCAAGGGAATGTGCGACTGTTGGAAACGGAATGTGCGACCGTTGGAAACGTGTCGGCCTTCCGACCCGCCAGCCGCGTTCCCGCCCGTTTCCCGGTGGGCTGGGCGCCCGATTCCGCACGGGCGCGGGGCGTTCCCGGCGTCCGTCGCCGGGCAGGAAACGACGCCGGGCGGCGCTGTGCCCCCGCCCCGCCCGGCGCGGTGCCCCGCCCCCCCGGGGCGGTCAGGCCGCGGGGCCGCCCCCCCCCCCCCACGAGT
>JADGHD010000536.1 GCA_019689615.1 Frankia sp.
CGTGTTTGGTTTAAACACCCCCCCGCCCGGCCCCGGGGGGGGGGCCGCCGCGCCGGCGACCGCCGGGGCGCGGCGCGCCGGGGTGCGCCCGGGGCAGCCGGCCGGCCGCGGGCCGAACGCGGCGCGCCGGCCCGGCCGGCGGGGCGGGCGGCCGAGCGGCAAGCGCAGGCGGTAGAAGCAGAGGTGGCACAGTCCGCGGTCCGCGGCGCCGGCCAGGGCGGCCGGCCCGGCGGCCACAGCCAGCGCCTGGGGGCAGCATGACCAGCACCGAGACGACGAGCAGCGCGCCAGCCGGCACCGGGCCCGCCCTGGCCGCGGCCGCCGAGGCCCTGCGTACCCACATCCGCGACATTCCCGACTTCCCGCAGCCGGGCGTGGTGTTCAAGGACATCACCCCGCTGCTGGCGACCCCGCCCGCGTTCGCCGTGGTCGTCGACGCGCTGGCCGGCGCCGCAGCGGACGCCGGGGCCACCGTGGTCGCCGGGATCGAGGCCAGGGGGTTCCTGCTGGCCGCCCCGGTCGCGCACCGGGTCGGCGCCGGGATCGTGCCCATCCGCAAGCAGGGCAAGCTGCCCGGCCGCACGGTCGCCGAGTCCTACGCGCTCGAGTACGGCACCGCCACCCTGGAGATCCACGACGACGCGGTGGGCCCCGGTGACCGGGTGCTGATCGTCGACGACGTGCTCGCCACCGGCGGCACCGCCGCGGCGGCGGCGAACCTGCTCCGCCACTGCGGCGCCGACGTGCTGGGGCTGGCGGTGCTCATGGAGCTGACCTTCCTGGGCGGGCGGTCCCGGCTGTCCTCGCTCGACATCACCGCGCTGCTGGAGATCTGAGCCGGCCAGGCGCCAGCGAGCGGCGAGCGGGCTGGGCCGCCGGCCGGCCACCGTCGGTGCCACCGCGCCGGTACCACAGAGTGGTCGAGACGGTACCCTCCGTTTCGGGTGGGCTGGCTGCCGCGCTATTTCCGCTGGCCCTGGGCCCGGGGGCGGCTGGGCTAGGGAAGGCAGCCGCCGGACGCAGCGTTACGCTGATGTCAGACTTTCCAGCAGGAGCGGCCCGTGCCCGACGCAGTCCCGGTGACCACCGGCGCGACGGCGACGGCGACGAGTCCCAACGAGGGCCCGCCGCCGCGCCCGGGTCAGGGCGTGCCTGTGGTCGGGCCCACGGCGGGCAACGGGACGGCGCGCCGGGGCGAGCCAGCCGGCCAGCCCTCGGCCACGCCGGCCACGTCCGCCTCGCCGGCACCCGCGGCGTCGCCGCCCGTCGTCGCCCGCCCGGACGGGAGCGGCGGCGCCGCCACCGCCCGGCCGCTGCCGGTGCCCGGTGAGCTGCCCGAGGACGGCGCGCCGGTGCCGCCCCGGCTGGGGCACGAGTCCCCGCCGATCCCGCGGCGGATGCGCGGCCGGTTCTCCCGGCTGGCCACCCACCGGGCCACCCCGCCGTCGGCGCTCGAGCCGGTGCTGCGCGGCCTGCTCGCCAACCACCCGAAGGCCGACATCGGCCCGGTCCAGCTGGCCTTCCAGGTCGCCGACGCGGCGCACGCCGGGCAGGTGCGCGCGTCCGGCCACCCGTACATCACCCACCCGATCGCGGTCGCCGGGATCCTCGCCGACCTCGGCATGGACATCCCGACGCTGTGCGCCGCCCTGCTGCACGACACCGTCGAGGAGACCTCGCTCACCGTCGAGCAGATCCGCGAGCAGTTCGGCGACCAGGTCGCGCTGATCGTCGACGTGGTCAGCAAGCTGCAGCGGGTGAACGCCGCCGAGGTGGCGCAGGCGGAGATGATCCGCCGGATGGTCATCGCGATGGCCCGCGACCCGCGCGCGCTCGTGGTCAAGCTGGCCGACCGGCTGCACAACATGCGCACCCTGCGCTTCCTGCCAGAGCACAAGCAGGAGCGCAAGGCGCGCCAGACGCTGGAGGTCTACGCGCCGCTCGCGCACCGGCTCGGCATGAACTCGCTCAAGTGGGAGCTGGAGGACCTCTCGTTCGCCGCGCTGTACCCGAAGCGCTACGACGAGATCGTCCGGCTGGTGGCGGACCGGGCGCCCAGCCGGGACGTCTACCTGGCCGAGGTCACCGCCCAGGTGCAGTCCTACCTGAGCGAGGCGGGCATCGCGTCGGTGGTGACCGGCCGGCCCAAGCACTACTACTCGATCTACCAGAAGATGGTCGTCCGGGGCCGGTCCTTCGACGACATCTACGACCTGGTCGGCATCCGCGTGCTGGTCGACTCGGTCCGGGACTGCTACGCCGCGTTGGGCACCGTCCACGCGAACTGGAAGCCCATCCCGGGCCGGTTCAAGGACTACATCGCGATGCCCAAGTACAACATGTACCAGTCGCTGCACACGACCGTGATCGGCCCGCAGGGCAAGCCGGTCGAGCTGCAGATCCGGACGCACGCGATGCACAACCGGGCCGAGTACGGGATCGCGGCGCACTGGAAGTACAAGGAGGAGGGCTGGGCGGCCGGCCGCCGCCGCGGCGGGACGGACCCGGACCTGACCAGCTGGCTGCGCCAGATCCTGGACTGGCAGCGCGAGTCGTCGGACCCCAACGAGTTCCTGGACAGCCTGCGGTTCGAGGCGCCGGCCGACGAGGTCTTCGTGTTCACCCCGAAGGGGGACGTGATCCCGCTGCCGGCCGGGTCGACCCCGGTCGACTTCGCCTACGCGGTGCACACGGACGTGGGCAACCAGTGCGTCGGGGCGCGGATCAACGGCCGGCTGGTCGCGCTCGACACCCAGCTCGACAACGGCGACACCGTCGAGATCTTCACCTCCCGGGCGCAGGGCGTCGGGCCCAGCGAGGACTGGCTCACCTTCGTCCGCTCGTCGCGGGCCCGGTCCAAGATCCGCCAGTGGCACGCCCGGGAGCGCCGGGAGGACGCGATCGTCGCCGGCCGGGACGCGATCGCCCGGGCGCTGCGCCGCCACGGCCTGCCGCTGACCAGGCTGATGACCGGCGAGGGCCTGCTGTCGCTGGCCAAGGAGATGCGCTATCCCGACGTCAGCGCGCTCTACGCGGCGGTGGGCGAGAACGCGATCAGCGCCCAGTCGGTGGTGACCCGGCTGCTGGCGGCGATGGGCAGCCCGGAGGCCACCGAGGAGGACGTCGTCGACGTCGCCCCGCCGATCCGCCCGCTGCGCCCGTCCGCCGGCGACCCGGGCGTGCTGGTCGCGGGGTCGCCCGACATCTGGGTGAAGATCGCCAAGTGCTGCACGCCGATGCCGGGCGACGCGATCTCCGGCCTGGTGACGCGGGGCCGCGGGGTGTCCGTGCACCGGTCGGACTGCCCGAACCTGGCCGACCGGGGCACGGTGTCGGCCGACCGGCTGGTCGAGGTCACCTGGGCGCCGTCGTCCGGCTCGGTGTTCCTCGTGGTGATCCAGGTCGAGGCGATGGACCGGGCCAAGCTGCTGTCGGACATCACCCGGGTGCTGACCGACCACCACGTCAACATCCTGTCCGCCTCGGTGACCACGGACCGCAACGGCGTCGCGACCAGCCGGTTCACCTTCGAGATGGGCGACGCCAAGCATCTGGGGCAGGTGCTGGCCGCGGTGCGGCGGGTCGACGGCGTCTACGACTGTTACCGCGTCACTTCGGGCGTACAGGGCTAGCACGGCAAGGGGGGCGGGGGCAATGGACGCTGACCTGGTTCAGGTAGGGCTGGCGGCCGGCGGGACGCCGCCACCGGCCCCGCCCGTGCCCTCCGCCCCAGTCTCATATACACATCACCGAGCCCACGAGA
>JADGHD010000537.1 GCA_019689615.1 Frankia sp.
CCGGGGGGGGGGGGGGGGGGGGGGGGGCGCCCCGGCCGGGGCGGCTCACCCCCGCATCGCGCGGGTGGCCGCCTCGGCCAGGTACCCGGTGAGCACCCAGTAGTCCCGGAACACCGGGTTCGTGGTCTGGCCGTGGTGGTAGCGGTAGTAGATCTGCTGAACGATCACGGCCAGCCGGAACAGCCCGAATGCCTCGTAGAACGGCCAGTTCCGGGCCGAGAGCCCGGTGGCCGCGCAGTAGTGGTCGACGATCTCGGCCCGGGTCGGCATGCCGGGGACGTTGCTCGGCTGCCGGCGGCTGAGCTGGCGGATCTCGTCGTCGTCCGCCTGGACCCAGTAGGCGAGCGCGCTGCCCAGCTCCATCAGCGGATCGCCGATCGTCGCCATCTCCCAGTCGAGCACGCCGACGACCGCGACCTCGCCGCCCGCGCGGGCCGGCGCCGGGTCGAACACGACGTTGTCGAGCCGGAAGTCGTTGTGGATGACGCAGCTGCCGACGTCGTCCGGCGCGTTCGCCTCCAGCCAGGCCATCACCTCCGCGCACGACGGCACGTTGTCGGTCATCGCCTGCCGGTACCGGCGGGACCAGCCGTCCACCTGGCGGCGCACGTAGCCGGGTCCGCGGCCGAGGCCGGCCAGCCCGGCCGCCGCCGGGTCCACCTGGTGCAGCGTCACCAGCAGGTCGAAGACCCGCAGTGCCAGCCGGCGGGCGCCGGCCTCGTCCACCGCGAGCTCCGGCGGCAGGTCCTGGCGCGGGATGACGCCGTCCAGGCGCTCCATGACGTACCAGCCGCCGCCCAGGACGGCCGGGTCGTCGCAGAAGGCGACCATCGTCGGCACGTACGGGAACACCGGCTTCAGCGCCCGCTGGACCCGGTACTCCCGGGCCATGTCGTGCGCGCCGCCCGCCTTGCGGCCGGCCGGCGGCCGACGCAGGACCAGGTCCCGCCCCGGGTAGCGCAGCAGGTAGGTCAGGTTGGACCGGCCACCGCCGAACTGGAACACCCGCGGCAGCCCTGGCGGCAGCGGCTGGCCGTCCCCGCCGCCGTCCGCCAGGTGCCGGCGCAGCCAGGCGTCCACCTGACCGACGTCGAACGCGTCCTCGGCGCGGACCGGGCCCGCCTCGTCCCACGCCCCGGCCGGGCCGTCCCCGGCCGCCGCCGAGCCGTCGGCCACGACACCAGCGACGATCGCATCCGCCTCGCTCATCCGCCCGCCTCTCCGGCCGCCACGGCCCACGGTGCCCGCCGGCCCGCGGCAGCCGCGGGCCAGCCGGGCCGGGGACCGGCGACCCTAGCTCGCCGGGGACTCCCCCGCCGGCCGCCCGGCGCCGCCGGGTGCTGGCGGAGGCGTCATCCGCCTGGCCGCCGCCTGGCCGGCCGCGTGGGCCCGGGCGGCCATCGCGGCGCTCGACACCGCCGCCGCTCTGGCGAGGGCGGACACCGACGTGTCGGCACCCGCGCGCTGCTGGCCAGCCGGTCCGCCGCCGGCACGGGCCTCCTCGGCCGCCAGCGCCGGCACCGGGCCGCGCTGGGCCGGCGCGACCGGCACCACCTGTTCGCCGGCTCTGGCCAGCCGCGAGCGGGCCTGGCTCACCGCGGCCATGACCGCGTCGGTCAACGGCTGGACGGCGGAGCGTACCCGGCGAACCGGCGCGAGCGCCACCCCCGTCACCGCGGACCACGGCCGCGGCCGGGTCACCACCACGGCGGCGTACACCAGCCCGCCGCCGATCAGGCCGTCCAGCCAGTAGTGGTTGGCCGTGATCACCACGACGATGGCGGTGGCGACCGGGTGGACGACCGCCAGCCAGCGGGCGCGGTAGCGCAGGATCGTGATGATCCCCCAGGCCTCCAGGATCGCCCAGCCGACGTGCAGGCTCGGCATGGCCGCGTACTCGTTCGCCGCCCCGGCACCCGGCATGGAGTAGGCGGACGGGCCGATCACCAGGCCGGTGTCGACGAACGGGATGTGCGGGCTGACCGCCGGCAGGAAGCGGGGCGGCGCGAGCGGGTAGAGGATGTGGATCACCAGCGCGGCGCCGGTGGCCAGGACGATGACGTTGCGGACCCGCGGCCAGTGCGCCCGCTGGAAGAACATCACCCACAGCAGGAACAGGATCGCCGCCGGGAAATGGACGCCGATGTAGAAGCGGTTGGCGGCCTCCAGCAGGTGGGTGGAGTGCAGCGCCAGCTGCTGGATCCCGTACTCGCTCGGCAGCCGCAGCACCCGCTCGAAATGCCAGACGTCCAGCGCGTTGCGCAGCGCCTCGGTCTGGCGGCCGTCGGCGTACGTGCGGCCCACCCGGTAGACCATGTACAGGCTGCCGAGGAGCAGCACCTGGCCGATGACGAACCAGGCGGTGGAGAACACACGCCAGCCCAGCGGCCTGGTGCCGGCTGATGCCGGTTCGCCGTCCGGCCCACCCTCCTCCCGGGTCGCTACCGCGCCGGGCGTCGCGTCACCACCGGCCGGCTCGGGCCCGCCGGCCGGGCTGTCGGCGGCCGCGACCCCGGCGCGTCCTGCCACGCCTCGCCCAACCGGCTCGCGGCGTGGACCTCTGTCACCAACGGGTGGACACGGAATGATCACCATTGCTCACCCCAAGGCATCCGCACGCCTCCCGCCCTGACAACAGCCCACCGTTCACCGTTCTACTAAACGACCGGTAAGAACAGCGACGTCTGATGTGACCCAGATCTCACCACCGAATGCACCTATACAGTAACGTGACGTCACTATAGATACCCGCTGCGTAGATCTCGTCGATACGCTACGTTCGCTCGATACTCCATATCGCTTCGAGTTTTCGGTCGAAGCCGCGGAACGCGAGAAGTCAAGCGCCTTTGGTGAGTACGACGGAGAGCGACAACGAGGCCGGGTACACCGGATGGAAACGTGGCGTCATCCCTTTTGCATCACATCTGTCATCCGACCGCGGTCCCGGCGTCGGGTTTCCGACATCCGCTGGACAGCCGCCGGTCACCACCGCCGCCTGGACAGCCGAGGACAGCCGCCGTAAATCGGCTTGATCTCGTCAAAGTCCAATGTTGCGGGCGTAGCGGGCGAGCGGCTAGCCACCGGGCGGGCGCCGTGTTACCCAGGTAGAGCACGCACCTTCACGTGGTGGTCGCCGGAGGCGACTCAGGTACCCCCACAGCTCGCCTCCACGGCCGCCCAGGGCAGCCCAGGGAGGATCGACGATGCGAGCTTCCGTCGGAGACCGGGTGTGCGTTCACAGCAGGACCGTCGGCCAGCCGGAGCGGCACGGCGTCGTACTCGAGGTGAGAGGCCGCCCGGATGGCCCGCCCTACCTGATCCGCTGGGACGACGGCCACGAGGGCCTGTTCTTTCCTGGTGCCGACTCGGTGCTGGAGGTCAAGCAGTACTCGACCGCGTAGCCGGCGCCACCCCTCCGCCCGCCTGGCCAGCGGTCGCCGCCGACGGCCGAGCGGGCTGTTGACCGGCGCCGACGCGACGCCGCCGGCCCGGTCGGGTGCGCTCGTGCCCTTGGCCGCCTGACGCCACGCCCCGCCGCGCGCCAGCCGACCCGACGGAGATACGGCGCCGCGCTGGGCACTGGCGCAGCGCGGACATGGCGAGGGCCGCCCCCGCGTGGGAGCGGCCCTCGTGGCATGTCCTGGCGCGCGAGGCGAGCCGACCGGCACGGGTGCGCGGAGCGCGCGCCTCCAGACCGGTGCCGGGGGCGCGGGGGGGCCCCCCCCCCCACCCCCGCCGCGGCCGCCGCCGGAGCCCCCCC